>QMNP01000091.1 GCA_003647825.1 Candidatus Cloacimonadota bacterium | reverse complement strand
TAGAATCTCAATCTGATATGGATCTGAATCAGTTCCTGAACCATTAGGTAGAACGCCATCTGCAAATAGGTTTATCATCACACAAAGTGTGAAGACTGATATTAAGATTCTTTTCATCATTTTATCCTCCAACTACTTAAGATGCCACTAATGACGCACCGTGTGTGTCGCATAGGCTTAGATATTTGGCTTGTCCAAGTGTCTAAGTCAGCGACAACACGTATGTTAAGCTCCGACTTCGGAGCGCAAACATACTTCTCACGGTGCATCATTAAGCCCGACGAAGTCGGGCTTAATGATGTTTGGCGCACGCCACGCTCTTTCAATTCTTCTTCTTGCTTAATGTGGGTGCGCTTGTTATATCGCATCACTCTTCAAATTAAATACCAGCCCGAAAATTAACCCGAGCTGGATAGATGATACTATTTCAAAAGCAGCATTTTCTTTAAGCCTTTGATTTTATTTTCAACTTCTAACTTGTAGAAATAAACTCCTGATGCAACTGATTTACCAGAATTATCTTTACTCCTCCAGATAATTTCATGAATTCCTCTCTCAAGATGATCATTTACTAGAGTTTTTACTCTCTGACCTTTGATATTATAGATAGAAATTCTTACATTGCTTTCTTCAGGTATAGCAAATGAAATCTTAGTTTCCGGATTGAATGGATTAGGGTAATTGTTATAAAGAATTGCTTTATTCGGAATTGGTATTTGATCAGCATTTCCTGATGTTTCATAAGAGATTAAATTCAACAATGTTTTCTCTTTCTGCCTTGCATGTTTATGATTTTGAATTGAATTATCCGAATTTTGGAATGATAGATTTCCTCTACCGGGAGATGATTCTGCTTCGAAATAAGTATGAACAATATTTAGTTGTACTAGAAGAGAATCAATTGTGGAAAGACTATCTGTCAGCATCTCTTCATATTTTAAAATTGCTTCCTGGTAATCTTTATTCTTTCTGTCACAATTAATAATTTGTTTCTGAGCAAAAATACTTAAGATAGCTCTATTATCTGTAGAGATTATTTCATAGATGTCCTGCGCATCAGAATATGTAAAGTTATCCTCAGGATCAACACAATTCATTAATCTTGAAGCAGCCCAAACAGCTTCAACCTCAATGTCGCTTTCATCAATGCATTGAAGATATATCTCCTTTGCTATCTGTAATTGACCTGCTTCTTCCGCATCAAGCCCCATTTCGAATAGATTTGTGCTTCTGCTATTATAGAATCCGGTTGTATCACTTATCAGGTATGGATCCCAACCTACATCCCAAGTTGAAGGATAGAAACCTTCCTTTATCGTACTTGTTTTAGTAGTTCCCCAATAGTTATTCCTAACTTTGTATCCAGCAGGTTCTCTATCAGCATTATAAATTGCATAATCACTACCCTTAATGATATCGTTATATCTATTATCAATGACAGGATAAGAATCACCTACAAGATAAATCTCAGGATTATCGTCATCTTCTTCAGTATCTTGAATACAGCTATATTCGATTATTGAAGTAGATCCACTAGTTGCCAATATGCCATGTGTGTAATTTGCATAAACATAATTACTATCAATGAAAACATCTGCATTAAAAAGATGTATACCATAGTCATTAGCATGTATTTCATTATTCCAGAGCGAGTAAACACTGAATGCAGATTGATCTATATTCGATATGAATAATCCATAATTATCACAATCATAGAATTCATTTTCTTCAACTATATACTCATCACAATCCTGCAGAAAAAGGCCATTTGTACAGTTAGTTATTTCACAATGATTCATATTGATGCTGCCAAGACAACGCACAGGATAATCCGAATTCTCAAATGTACAATATTCAAATTCAGATTCAGCATCTGCGTAAATATAGAATCCATCCCAATCTGAATCCGTATTGAATTGAATTTCATTACCTGATAGACCAATTGCACTTATACTACCATAAATATTAAATTTAGCTGTTGAAGCTAATGTAGGATTTGCACCAGCGATAAAAACGAGATCTACTGTATCCTGAATTGTATAGGTACCGGAGAGATCTACGTTTCCACCAAAAGTAAGAGTATCAGGATAGCCGTATGTACTAAACAACGTACTACTGAATGGGCCTGAATATACCACAAGATTAGATGTTAATAACCCTTCACTTTGCATATTAGGATAAGTGTAATTTACATAGAAATATTCATCATCATAGGCCAAAGTATTTATGTTATCTTCGATCGTCGCTCTTGTTGATGACTGTCCACCTCCTGGAGATGCTAAACCGTATTCTGTAGAGGAAGTAAGGTTCTCAGGATCTACACCACATCGTAGGATTTTGTATTTCGGATAATAATGAGAATCTGATTTGAAAACAATACTCAAATTTCCCTGATCATAAGATGCCATCATCTCTTCAAATGTTACATCTGCATCAAAAACAGTAATATTAGTCTGCAATTCAAGTTCATTTCCACCGTTAAGGATAATCTTCCTATAGTCATTAAAATCACTATTTGCTTCTATCAGGAAAAATTCTGCATCTGTTTCTATAGCAACTTGCGGTGTTTCTGTGAAGGAAAAATATCCTAGTGATTCACTTTTGATCCCTGTGAATGCTGCGTAATCATCGGTCGAATCAAGATCATATTTAACTCCATAGTAGCCGTTACCTGATTCAATATAATCTGGAGCAATGGGATTTGTGCTGCTATCCGAAGGTATTAATAAAGTAAGCATCTTAGGATCTATTCCTGTTGCTGATAATTTCCCTCTTTTATGCCATGAGTCTGATGTGGGAGGAGAAGTTGATAAATCCGCTCCCGTATTGGGAAGGTTATTTGGATTAAATTCATCATAAATGTAGTAAGAAGAACTTGTGTTCGCTCCAATAACACCATGAAGTTTTACTGAATTCTTTTGAAATGTAAACACATCATTATTTAATTCGGTATAACTTGCATTTGCTAAATATGGTGGAAAATGTAGCATATTCCAGTAAGTTCTGCTGGATGAATCTATTGTCTCTATTTGATCATAAATTAAGAAATGCGAATCTATTCTATAGAAATTCCGAGCAACGTCGACAGAATCATAATAATTCAATTCTATTTTTAACCTATCTATATCTTGAAAACTAAATCCATAATTTTTATATGCGGGGCTTTGACAAACAGGGTTTGTGTGATTCGTATGATCAGGTAAAGGTTTAGGTTCATAACCTGTAAAAGTATTTACACCTAAAGAATCATACCAGAAATCCTTGTACAACTCATCATACTCACCTAGGCTATCAGGTGAAACAACGATCATATTATGTGCATATGGTGACCAAACCCATTCTCTAAGTGTCCATTTATATCCTGGATTAATAAGTAATTCTTCTTCTTTAAAGAAAAGGGAATAACTTGTTTGATCAGCATGGTCATGATGTCCCATTGAATTTTCATAGAGAACATATAATGCTGGTCCTTCTTCTAAATCTGATACTGAAGTAATTTCATCCCGTAATATAGCAAATTCTTCATCGGAATAGAAACCATTGCTATAGTTACTTGGAACGCTAAAATTATCATCAATTTTTATAGATGAATCAGGATTGTAACATGGGACAACAAGGTGATATGATGGTGTATTAATACTAGTAAACTCATAAGGCAAATAACCCGTATAAGAACTCAATGCATTTTTGATGTACCAACCAACTAAATTTATAGTAGAAGTATTATTTGTATTATGATAGAAGAATTCAGCTAATCCGAGAATTATAGTGCGTTTATATCGCCAACAGTCATCATATGGTAACCAATATAAACTTGGAGTAAGCATAGTTGCTGCATGTTCAACTGCCCCTGTTACATACTGATTATTGAAGTAATTGGTTGCTCCATTTGATAATCTCTTATAGGCAGTAAAAAACATTGTAAGATCTTGATAGGTCGTATTCTGATATCCCAATCCCGAATTATAAGCACCAGAACTTTGATGACTTAATGCAAGTAAGCCCGTTTCACCAAAGTAATTATGCACTTTAAACTCATCATCAACTAATTCCAGCATTGTGGGAATTCTAGTTGAGTTATTTCCAATAGCCATAAATGTAGAATCTTCCATAAGTACAAGAGCTGAATAGCCTAAGCCTGCAAGGTGTCTTAAACGCATTTGCATTACACAACTTTGTGGGTATATTGTTGTGCCTGAAGGAAATCCCCAAACTGTAAGTGTGTTAGGAGGATAATAGGGTAAATCCTCAAATATATCAGCTACATATGTGGTTAATGCGTCTAATTTAGCTAGCATATCTGCATGATCTGATTGACTTATAATCGAGTCTGGAGCATAGAATAGCCAATCAACAGCTCTAACTAAAAAATTGTATTCATATGCTAAAGCATGACCACGTTTTGCTTTATCAATAGTATCATCTGAACAGAAATTTATCAATGCTTGAACATTTAAGCTTTGAATTGAATCATTAGCATCTGTAATATCAATTAATTGTACTCCATAAACATCATGTACATTAGGAAATGCCCCATGGTATGCTTTTTCAGAAATTATCTGTATATCCACAGGGCTTTCGTATCTTTCGATACCATCTACTAAATCGTAACTGCTTCCATCGTCAAAATTGCGATTAAAAGCTCTAGCTATTAATGGCTCTGCATAAGAACTATTTGGGAAACTATCTGGATTGCATGCTTCTCTAATCTTCTGCAGTGTAAGTGAATCTATACTGGCTGTTTTTTGGATAATAAACTGACCTTGAATGTGCATACTTAATGATAGTAGTATTAATAATGTAAGAAATCTAAGTTTCATTTTTTTCTCCTTTTGTCTGATATAAAAAGAGAAGTCCAGATTTTACTTGCTAATTCCCCTCAATAATAATAATTTATATTCTGAGTGGGGGATGATCAAATTCCAGTTTGGCTGACCGGGTTAATCTGAACTCACTCAATTTTATTTCAGTAATAACATTTTTTTAGGTTTACTTACAACTTCATTTGATTTAATACGATAGTAGTAAATACTAGACGAAACCTGTTTATGAGTATGGTTTGTACTATCCCATACAACCGAAGTTTGATTATTGGTCAATGAAAACTGTTTTATTAAATTACCCTTGATATTAAAGATCTCTAAAATCGGGTTTTCGAAATTCTCCTGCAATTCAAAGCTGATCGTCGTTTCAGGATTGAATGGATTAGGAAAGTTGCTTAACTGGATTTGATTGGTTCCGATAATATAATCGTGAATAGATGTATAATTCCCCTCTCCATCGAATTTAGTGAGTACCAGATTATCATCTCCTGTTACACTTATAACCGCAAAGTTACTATCAGCTGTTTTCTTTAAAACATCTACTCCCTTGCCATACCATTTTTTCTCGAATTGCCAGCTGAAATTGCCCTCATAATCAATACAGTTAATATCATAATCTCCTTCTGTTCGACCTGTAAAGAAGATATTGCTATCATTAAATACTAAAGAAATTGGATATCTGTATTCATATGATTCAGACAAATTGAATTGATAACTATCATATACATCTCCATTTGAGGTAATTTCTTTTATGAAAATATCGTATAATATTTTTATGTAACCAATATAAAATCTATCATTAGCATTCTGCTCTGATATTGTGATTTTTGCATTATGAGTAGCAATCTCACCCAATTGCGATTGCCAGATGATATTACCTTCACTATCCAATTTGATACAAAATGGTGTATCATATGTTATGGCTGTAATTATCGGATTATCATCTGGATCTAATTCTAAGTCATAAGCAATCATATAGTCATAAGGTTTTGTCCATAATGTATCACCTAGAGTATTGAATTTTACAACCTCCATGCAGTCAGGTGATTCATCGATTTTGAATTTACCAACTGCGAAATAATCTCCATCTGATGTTTGTTTTATACTACTTAGAAAATCAAGTTTACCTGGCCAAGTAGGATCTCTTATAATCTTAACCCAATTGTAATCTCCATTACTTGCTAGATTTATAAGAAACGAACGATGAATTGGTCCATTAATATCACATGCTAGTGGAATCACATACTCATTATTGCTATTTATCACAAAACCTCTGCCAAAGTTAATATCTGCTAACGCTGTATTATAGAATGACATACTCGGATCATAAGATAATAACTTAATCCATTCAATTTCGCCAAACTGATTAACTTTTAACAAACATACACCATGATAAAGAACCGTTTGAACATCTAATGCTAACTCCATTAATACAGCATATCCTCCATCAGAAGTTATTTGCAAACATCTTGGCTCTAACTCATGAACTGAAACTTCATAACCTGTTTGTAATTGAAAGTATTCATCAAAGTTATAACTTTGTTCCCATATTTCTTGGCAATTTAGAAATGAATATAGGAAGATGAAGATTGAGAATAGTATTGAAACTGAAAATGCTTTTCGATTCATGATTAACCTCCATTCAATTTTTGACATTTTCATTAAACAATCTTTCAAATTAAAACTTTTTTAATCAATCCTTTTATTCTTTGATGCGATATAATGTTCTGCGTATGCGGTGTGATCGGAACGATCACGCCAAAAAAACAAACCAAAACCCTGAACCGTAAGGTTCAGGAAAAGAACACTGACAAACCTTGAACACCGATACGCCTGTTATGCC
>QMNP01000090.1 GCA_003647825.1 Candidatus Cloacimonadota bacterium | reverse complement strand
GCCCCAGGTTACCGCTTGCCCATTCCACACCGGGAACATCCGGTTCCACATGGCCTTCATAGATGCTGCCTGCCAATCGAAATTGGGAAATTGCTACTTCCAGATCGAAATAGCCCATGGTAGCCAATGAAGAGTAAACCGCCGGAGAAACATGGCCGTGACTCATTACAATTCTATCCCGCTTTTCCCAATGCGGATTTCTGGGGTTGTGATCAATCATGTGATATAGCGTTAACAGAAAATCTATTGTGGACATCGATCCACCTGGATGACCAGATTTTGCCAATGTAGTCATAGTAACGATGGCTCCTCTTGCAACATTAGCTTTTGTTTGAATTTCCCGTAATTTTTCGATGGAAAGCACAGCTTTATCTAGGTTCATAAAATTTCTCCCTGATTCTATTAATTTTGCGTCTAATATTTTTGATTAATGAAATAAGTAAAGATAAAATGTTATAATAAATCATCAATGCGGATTATTGAATTTCTCTTCTATTTTAAAATATCATTTTAAGCCTTGAAAATGAAAGGAAATATAATTTAGTTACATATCAGCGGATTCCTTAAAACATTTGACAAGCAAACGACCCTTCAAAGGATTGTCCAAATTTTAAAAAGAGAATGCTTTATGATCAAGTTTTTAACTAAGAAACTTTTTGGTGACAGGCAGGTTCGGGAGATGAAGAAATACCAACCCATTCTGCAGGAAATCAAAGATATATATCCAACTCTGGAAGCCAAGAGTGATGATGAACTGCGTGAACGCATAAAAGAAATTAAATCTGCAATTCGAGAAGAATTAGATCCTCTTGAACTTGAGTTGAAAGAAGCAGAAGAAGCCTATCAGACAGAACCTAGTGAAAATAAAAAGATCTCTATTGGAAACAAAATTGATAGATTATCTGAGCAGCTGAAGCAAATGAACCAGCAGCTATTGGATGATAATATGGCAGAAGTGTTTGCCATCGTTAAAGATACTTGTCGTCGTCTGGTGGGTTATGAGTATGAAGTTCGTGATAATAAAACAGTTTGGGAAATGATTCCTTTTGATGTTCAACTTATCGGAGCAATTGTACTTCATTATGGTAATATCACCGAAATGGCAACAGGAGAAGGAAAAACACTGGTTGCAACCTTACCGTTATTTTTAAATGCTTTACTTGGGCATGGTGTTCATCTTATTACTGTTAACGATTATCTTGCTCAACGTGACTCGGAATGGATGAGTCCAATCTTCGAATTTCATGGTCTTACTATTGGTTGTATAATTAATGGCATGAGCAATCAGGATCGGCAGGAAGCTTATAATTTCGATGTAACTTATGGAACAAATAGTGAATTCGGTTTTGATTATCTAAGAGATAATATGGCTGTCTCCGAAAGTCAGTTAGTACAAAGAAAACATCAATTTGCTATTGTGGATGAGGTTGATAGTGTTCTAATTGATGAAGCTCGAACACCTCTTATCATAAGTGGTCCTGTTCAGGAAAGCAAGAATTTCTTTCCAGAGCTGAAGCCAGTAATAAAAAAACTGGTCAGTACTCAGAATATTCTGGTAAATCGTTATATCAGTGAGATTAGAAACTTCTTGCAGGCAGATGAATATAATGCAGATGAAGTTGGAAGAAGATTGCTACTTGTCAGTAGAGCTGCACCAAAGAACAAATCTTTTACTAAATTCATGAAAGAACCCGAATTTAAAAAACTTGTTACGGATTTTGAAGGATATTATCTGCGCGATAAGAAGATGCACGAAATCGATTCGGAACTTTTCTATGTGGTTGAAGAAAAACAGAACAGCGTAGAGTTGAGCGAAAAAGGCAATGATCTGGTTGCTCAAAAAGATCCTGACCTTTTTATAATGGAACAATTGGACGACATTTTAAATGCTGTAGATGAAAATGAAGAACTTTCTTTCCAGCAAAAAAGTGAATTGAAAGAAAAAGAAACAAATCGCTTCATGGACAAAAGTGAGAAGCTGCACAATATTAAGCAGCTGCTTCGCGCTTATACACTTTTTGAAAAAGAAATTGATTATGTAGTTGTAGATAATAAAGTAATGATCGTAGATCAATTTACCGGCCGTATGATGCCTGGTCGTAGATTCAGTGATGGACTTCATCAAGCTTTGGAAGCTAAGGAAAACGTTACTATTGAAGAAGCAACTCAAACCTTTGCTACTATTACATTACAAAACTATTTCAGGATGTACGAAAAACTGTCTGGCATGACAGGTACTGCTGTAACAGAAGAAGCCGAATTTCAGGAAATTTATAAACTTTCTGTAATCGAAATTCCCACAAATGTTCCCATAACCAGGATAGATCACAACGATATGATCTATCTAACAAAAGCAGAAAAATATAATGCAATTATTAATGAAATTGAGAACTGGCATAATCTTGGAAAACCTGTTTTAGTTGGTACCGTAACAGTAGAAGTATCCGAAACGCTTAGCCGACTTCTGCGAAGACGCGGCATCAAACATAATGTTCTCAATGCCAAATATCACGAGAAAGAAGCCGATATAATAAAATTCGCCGGTGAAGCGGGAGCTGTTACTATTGCTACAAACATGGCTGGTCGTGGAACCGATATCAAATTGGGTGAAGGCGTAGTTACCGCCGACAAAGAATCTTATAGATCTCTTGATAAAAAAATTACCCATGAACATCCATTTGGCTTGCCTCTTGATGGATTGCATGTTATTGGAACCGAACGTCATGAAAGCAGGCGTATTGACCGTCAATTGCGTGGTAGAGCCGGACGACAAGGCGATCCAGGAACATCCCGTTTTTATCTTTCTTTGGAAGATGATCTGATGCGCTTATTCGGATCTGAAAGAATTGGACCAATGATGATGAAATTTGGACTTCAAAAAGGTGAAGCAATTACCCATCCCTGGATGACAAAAGCTGTAGAAACAGCTCAGAAAAGAGTAGAAACTTATAACTTTGAAAGCAGAAAACAACTTCTCAAATATGATGAAGTTATGAATCAACAGCGCGAAGTTATTTATAAATACCGTCGTAATGTATTAAAAGGTTACGATCTTAATCTTGAAATTATCGAGATGATCAAAGATACGATTTCTGATATCTGTGATGAATATATTGGTGATGAACGGTATTCTGAAAACTGGCCTCTTGATGAGATCATCTCATGGATTAGAACAAACATGAATGTATCGATTAGCAGAAAGGATATTTATTCTGATCATATGACCTTTGAAGATCTTACATCTGATCTGCATGATTTAGTTTTAAAGGCTTATTCACAACGCGAAGAAAAGCTGTCTTCCGAGCAGATGCGAGAAATTGAGCGCCGTGTTCTGCTTAGCGTGGTGGATGATCTCTGGCGGGATCACCTGCATGAAATGGATCTTCTAAAAGAAGGCATTGGATTTAGAGCTTATGCCCAAAAAGATCCATTGATCGAATATAAGAAAGAGTCTTTTACTCTTTTCCAGGACCTGGTGGCAAAGATAAATCTCAATGTAACAAAAAAAGTCTTTACAACATATATCGTACGTCCTGAGAATCTGCAGGACTTTTTGAGAATGGCCAGACAGCAGCATGCTGCCAGTTCTGCTTTTGATAAAGCTGAACCGAAAGCTGCTCCTGTACAAACAAACCAGGCTGCTCCTGAAAAAATCCAACCTCGGGTTGTAGATGTTAAAGTTGGCCGTAACGACCCTTGCCCCTGTGGTAGTGGAAAGAAATATAAAAAATGTTGTGGCAAAATTTCCTGAAGTTTGTAACTTATAACCTAAGAAAAATGAATTTTGTAAAAGGATTAAATAATGTCTCAAACTAGATTTGATGATTTATTGGATATTGTTATTACCGACAAATCTTCAAAAGCAAAAATGAAAAATGAAGGGATTTCAGATAAAGACCTGAAACACTTTCTTAATGTGCTGCTCAGGAATGAAGATGATAGAGCTTATCATCGGATTCTGGCGGATGATGAAAAACGTGTGATCTCACCAGAAGCTTTTGGATATCTGGTTCATCTGTTAATAATAAATTCCATTGATAAAAATATTTTTGAAAAAGTTATCAGTATAAGTATGCAGTTAAATTTGTTTCTAAAAAGACGCATAAATAAAGAGATGATGGACGAAATAGTTAATTATCTTATTTTTTCTGGTAGAAAAGAAATTTCGATAAAAGAAATTCTAGATATATTTTTCATACAGGAAAACGAGATTGAATTCGAAGAGGATGTAAATTAATATGGCAAAAGATCTGATTATAGTCGAGTCACCCGCAAAAGCAAAAACAATAGGCAAATTTCTACACAATAAATACAATATTAAAGCATCAATGGGGCATATACGAGATTTACCGCGTAGTAATTTTGGAATTGATACAGAAAACGATTTCCAGGCAAAATACATAATAGATCCCAAAAAGAAAAAGGTGATCTCTGAACTTAAAAAAGCCGCAAAAGAAGCCCAGAGTATCTATCTCGCATCTGACTTTGACCGTGAAGGTGAAGCTATTGCCTGGCATCTGGTGCAAGTTCTGGAAAAAGAGATCAAAGACAAACCTGTTCATCGTATTGTTTTTAACGAAATCACTCGAAGTGCTATTCAGAAAGCTTTAGATAACCCCGGAGTAATTGATGACAATAAAGTAGATTCACAACAGGCTCGCAGAATTCTGGATAGAATCGTTGGGTATAATATTAGCCCGTTACTTTGGAAGGTCATCACTAAAAATTTAAGTGCAGGACGTGTTCAATCTGTTGCGTTAAGAATTATCTGTGAACGAGAAGAAGAAATAAAGAATTTTGACCCAAAGGAATACTGGAATCTGGAAGCTGTTCTTTTCAGGAATGAATTAATTCCTTTTAAGGCGATGTTGCAGAAATGGCATGGAAAGAAATCGAAGATAGAAACCAAAGCTGCGGCTGATGAAGTTCTGGAAAATATAAAAGGTAAAGATTTTATCCTTTCTAATATAAGTGAAAAAACACGTAAAATCCAGCCCTCACCTCCATATATAACAAGCACACTCCAACAAGATGCAGCCAGAATTCTGGGATATTCAGCTAAGAGAACTATGCAGATTGCACAACAGCTTTATGAAGGTATTGAACTCGATGGCGATATTGTTGGTTTAATCACATATATGAGAACAGATTCTCTGCGTATTGCCAATGAAGCTTTGGGAACCTGTAGAAAACTTGTTACAGAACGTTATGGCAAATCCAAGTTATGTATAAAAACCAGAGTATTTAAAACCAGAAGTTCAGCTCAGGATGCTCACGAGGCAATTCGGCCAACTAATGCTTTCCGCACACCGGAGAGTATCTCTTCATTCTTAAGCCCAGAACAACTAAAGCTTTATACTATGATCTGGCAGAAATTCGTTGCTACACAAATGATACCGGTAGTCTTAAAATCTAAGATCCTTGAAATCTCAGTTGGAGATGCAATTTTTGGAGCTACAGGCAGTACAATTCAAGAGAAAGGCTTCACCCTGGCTTTTCCGCATACAAAAGTAATTCTTGGAGAAACAATCGATGCCGGCTACAGTAAAGATGATATACTTGATTGCAAAGAATTAAATGCAAATCAGCTTTTTACAAAACCACCTTCCCGCTTCACAGAAGCTATGCTAATAAAAGAATTGGAATCCTTGGGAATCGGCAGACCTTCCACTTATGCCTCAATCACAAATACTATTCGAGTAAGAAAATACGTAGACCTTAAAGCTCGCAAGTTCTTTCCCACAGACCTTGGTATGACAGTAAATAAATTCCTGGTAGCAAATTTTGCAGATTACTTCAATGTGAAATTCACTGCCGAAATGGAAAACAGTTTAGATAAAATTGAATTCGGTGAAGTAAATCGTGTTCATTTATTAAAAGAATATTATACTGCTGTTAATAACTCAATTAAGAAAGTAGATTTTTACAAAGCCAAAAAAGAAGTAACTGAATCCACGGATATCAAATGCGAAAAATGCGGAAGTGAAATGCACCTGAAATGGGGTAGAAATGGAAAATTCCTGGCTTGTTCAAATTTCCCTGAATGTAAAAATATTAAGAATTTTACACGAGATGAAGAAGGTAAAATTCAAATTGTTGTACCTGAAAAGCTGGGTGAATATTGTCCAAAATGCGGCAAAGAATTAATTCAACGTGAAGGCCGTTTTGGAAAATTCATTTCCTGTTCAGATTATCCTAAATGTAAATTTACGAAGCCATATACAATTGGAATAAAGTGTCCTGAATGCGAAGATGGGCAGGTTACTGAAAAGAAAAATAAGAAAGGCAAGTTTTTCTATTCTTGTTCAAATTATCCAAAATGTAAATACCTCACAAATTATAAACCTTTAGATCTAGAATGCCCATCGTGTAAGAATTATTATATGGAAGAGAGGATTTCAAAAACTAAAGGTGTTTACAAAAAGTGCCCGAAATGTGGGGAAGAAGTATATTAGTCGATTGCGCTTAATTTTTTAGAAAATGGTAAAATAGCTATGCATTTAATGGAAAATGTCGGTAGTAGTTTTCAAAATATACTTACCCATAAAATGCGTTCAACCCTTACATTGCTGGGAATACTGATCGGTGTATTTGCTGTCGTAACCATGTTTTCCACAGTTTATGGTCTTAAGCAGCTTATCTCACAAAAAATGGAAAAAATGGGTTGGAATAATTCTCTCATTATTTATCCTTCTACCGGTAATGAAAAATC
>QMNP01000089.1 GCA_003647825.1 Candidatus Cloacimonadota bacterium | reverse complement strand
TTGTATTATGCAGAAGCCTTAGGGGGAAGAAGTTAGGGCTTGACTCGCAATGAGTGCAGCGAATGTGAGTCGAGAATTGGAGTTTCGTTCTTGTTCCAAGCGATATATCGGGGCAAATCCGAAATCTGTTCTCACCTTTGTAAGGGGAGAAGCGACGAAGTCGCAGAGGGGGTTTCTAAGTCTAATAAGAATTGTCATCCGGAGCCCTTCGACGATTCAGGACAGACTCTGTCGAAGAATAGTGAAAGAATCAAGAAGGGAACTCGACACTTCGATACGTCGAAAGCTCCTACTCAGTGTGACAGGAGAATATTTGAAAGATATATTATTGCATGTCATCCTGAGTAATTCGGCATACCGAATGTATCGAAGGATCAGCATAGGCTTAGTCGAAGGATATTATACTTAGTATGACAGAAAAGTATTTTTAGTTGTTAAGAAAAAGAGGTGAATTATGAGAGAAGTAAATGTGAAAGATCTGATTCCAATTGTAAAAAAACTATGCATCGATGCCAATTATTATATGGGTGAAGATGTGATCCAGAGGATCAAAGAATTAAAGGAAAAAGAAGAATCCTCCACAGCCAGAAGTGTTCTGGATATTTTGCTGGAAAATTACGAATTGGCAGCCGAAGAGCAAATGCCAATTTGTCAGGATACCGGTGTAGCTGTTTGCTTTGTAGAAATCGGGCAGGACGTTCACATGATTGGCGGAGATTTTACTGAAGCTATGAATGAAGGTGTACGTCAGGGTTACAAAGATGGTTACCTGCGAAAATCAATGGTGGCTGATCCAATAATAGACCGGATTAACACGAAAGATAATACTCCTGCTATGATTTATACAGACATTGTTCCAGGCGATAAGATTAAGATCACTGTAGCTCCTAAAGGCGGTGGATCGGAAAATATGAGCGAAGTAAAAATGATGAAAGCTGCGGATGGTATTGAGGGTGTTATTGATTTCGTGGTTGATCGTGTCCGCAGATCGGGTGGAAATCCATGTCCGCCGATTGTTGTTGGTGTTGGCTTGGGTGGAAACTTTGAACAAAGTGCGCTACTTGCAAAGAAATCTTTATTACGATCTCTCACTGAGAAAAATCCTGATCCAAAATGGGCGAAGATCGAAGATGAAATTTTGGAAAAGGTTAATAATCTGGGTATCGGTCCTCAGGGGCTGGGTGGCAGAACAACAGCTCTGGGAGTTTGTATTTTATCTAAACCATGCCATATCGCTTCCATGCCGGTAGCTGTTAATGTTCAATGCCACGCCGCAAGACATAAAAGTGCAGTGATATAAAGGAGACTATTATGGAAATACATTTAACTACACCACTTAAAACTGAAGATTTGGAGAAATTAAAGATAGGTGATCAGGTTTATATCACAGGAACTGTTTACACAGGCAGAGATGCAGCTCATAAAAGGCTTGTGGAACTTCTGGAGAGAGGTGAAAAATTACCTTTTGATGCAGAAGGACAAATTATATATTATGTAGGACCAGCTCCGGCTCCTCCCGGAAAACCGATTGGATCTGCCGGACCTACTACGAGCTATAGGATGGATCCTTATGCACCAGCTCTTATGGATGCTGGTATGAAAGCCATGATCGGTAAAGGACCCAGAAGCCAACCAGTTATAGATTCGATGATAAAAAATAAAGCAGTTTATCTGGCTGCAGTTGGCGGAGCAGCAGTGGTCGTTGCCAAATCTATTAAAGAATCTAAAGTGATCGCCTATGAGGATTTGGGACCGGAAGCAATTCGTGAAATGAAAGTAGAGAATTTTCCTTGTGTTGTTGCCAATGATGTAAATGGGAATGATATTTATAAAGCTGGTGTGAAGAAATATCAGAAATAGTGATTATTGTCATCCTGAGTTACCGATGAACATCAGGAGTTTCGAAGGATAATGAAAATGTTAATGTAGGTCTGACACTTCGATACGTCGCAAACTCCTACTCAGTGTGACAGATAGTTTGTTGATAGAAAAGTTGAAAATATTATCCTGAGTTTGGCTTCAGCCAAGTATCGAAGGATAAAAAAATGGGTAAAACTTATTGGGTGTATATTTTGAAGTGTATTGATGGAAGCTATTATACAGGTTCGACTTCCAATCTTGAGAAAAGACTTTCAAAACATCAACAAGGTGCAATTCCAGGATACACTCATAAAAGACGACCTGTTAAGTTAGTCTTTTCAGATTGTTTTGAAGAAGTATATGATGCAATATCGGCTGAACGTCAAATTAAAGGTTGGACTATAGCAAAGAAAGAAGTATTGATCAATGGTGATTTTGAATTATTGAAGATACTGGCTAAGAAGAAATGGAAGAAAACATGAAGAGTACTTGACACTTCGATATGTAGCAAGCTCCTACTCAGTGTGACAGTAGAGAGTGTGAAAGAAAATAATTAATGTCATCCTGAGTGATGCGAAGCATTTTATCGAAGGATAATTAGAATAAATAAATTTAAAAAATAAAGGAGAATTCAATGAAAAAATTAAAAATTGATCTCACAAACTTGAACGAGGTTTTCCCTGAAGATTTCTCGCAGGAACAGATCGCCAAAGGCAAGACATTGTTCCTGAAAAAAATGGCAGAAGATGCTCATCATTTTTATGGTGGCAAAATCCAGACCGTTCCTAAAGCGGGTGTATTTGGTTTCAACTGGTTCAACGTCTGGTACACACCAGGTGTTTCCAAAATTTCCACCACTATCAGGGATGATAACAACACTAGTTTCGATCTTTCCAACAGAGGAAATTTTGTGGCAGTAGTCAGTGATTCTACACGTGTTCTCGGTGATGGTGACTGCACTCCCCCAGGCGGATTGGGTGTGATGGAAGGAAAAGCTTTCTTGATGAAATATCTGGGTGGAGTAGATGGTATTGCTCTTTGTGTGGACAGTAAAAATGAAGACGGCAAGAACGATCCGCAGAAGATCATCGATTTTGTAAAAATGTGCCAGCACAGTTTTGGTGCTATCAACTTGGAAGATATTTCCCAGCCAAACTGCTACAAGGTTTTAGATACACTACGTGAAGAATGCGATATTCCGGTGTGGCATGATGATGCACAGGGAACTGCTTGTGTTACACTGGCAGGATTGATCAATGCTTTGAAATTAGCTGAGAAGAAAATTGGTGATGTGAAAATAGTAATGCTGGGTGCAGGAGCTTCCAACACAACTATCGCCAGATTGATCGTTACAGCTGGTGGCGATCCTAAGAAAATGTATCTGTTTGATTCCAAAGGCGGTTTGCATATGGGTAGAGAAGACATCAAAGCTGACGAACGCTTTTATAGAAAATGGGAACTCTGCGAAAGCACGAATCCCGAAAAGATCGATACTTTTGCTGAAGCGTGCAAAGGTGCAGATGTAATGATAGCACTTTCCAAACCAGGACCAGACACTGTGAAGCCGGAATGGATAACTTCAATGGCAGAAAAATCAATTGTATTCACATGTGCCAATCCAGTACCGGAGATCTACCCTTATGCAGCCAAAGAAGCCGGTGCTTTTATTGCTGCAACAGGTCGTGGGGATTTCCCGAATCAAGTTAATAATTCTCTGGGATTCCCGGGAATTTTGAAAGGTGCTTTGCTGGTTCGTGCCAAAAAAGTTACCGATAACATGGCTATTGCAGCCGCTTACTCACTAGCTAACTATGCTGAAAAACGTGGTATAGATCCGGAAAATATTGTACCGACTATGGATGAATCAGGTGTATTTGCAGTAGAAGCTGCCGATGTGGCAATGCAGGCTATCAAAGATGGAGTAGCCCGTATTGAAATGACCTGGGATGAAGCTTTCCAGAAAGCTAAAGCCGATATTGACTATTCCCGCGGGATGACTAAATGTGTGATGGATAACGGTTTTATCGATTCTCCACCGGACGATATGCTGCAGAATGCTATCCAGTGGGCAGTTGATCAGGTAAAATAAGAAATAAATTTAGATTAAATTATTAAGGGGTGATTCGCGAATCACCCCTTAATTGATTTTTGTAAGATACTATTTAATTCTTATCAATGTATTCCAGTTTTACCCAGCCCGACCATGATTCATCGTTGGGCGTTATTGTGAAACGTGCCCAACCATCTTTTTCTTCAACTACAAAAATGGTAATGCCGCGCATAAGTTTACCGATTGGATCAATTGTATAGTGAGTTCCAGGACCTGTGCGTATATTGATGCTGTTGCGATTGCAGGTTGCCGAGTAATCCACCGTTGTGTTCTTATATTCCGGGTTCTGTGATCTATCAGGTTCTTCTCTTGTTTCAGTTTTAGGAACAACTTGTTTATTCTGTGTAGAATGCTGGTTATCGGTTACCCGTTTTTCACCTGGTGTCTTTTTTACGACCCAGTAATCCTTTACAAAATTGATCTTTTTTACAAGATTCTTACCTACATCTGCAGCACCTGTTTTGCTGTAAGATTTTTCTAACCTTAATCTGTAATAAGTGGTACCCTTCACTACAGCGGTGGTTATCTTAGCTGGATATCCGTTGCGATCCAATATTCTTTTATACTCTCGTACTTTTGCCAGATCAGTATTAGCTAAGATCTGGATTTCATAATCTTTATTGCCTGTATCAACAAGAGTTTTTCGTTGCTGTATTTGGGTGACCTGCGTTTTACGCGGAATAGTTTTATCTTCTACGATCTCATCCAGCCAATAATTAGAAACCAGTGGAGATTCCTTTACCAGCTTTTCTCCCATTTGAATAGCTTCTTTCTCTGTATAGGAGCCTTTCAATCTTAATCTATAAACAATTTGATTTGATTGATTTAAGGTGAGAATCTTGGTTTTATAACCCAGACTGGCCAACGTTTCTTTAACTTCTTCAATCCTGGCATAATTTCCACTAGCCATAATCTGAATTTCATATCTCAAATCATCAATGCTGGTTCCATTTTCAGTGAGTTCAGTTGTTTTCTCAGGCTGCTTTAAGAATTGTTGTATACGGTTGCTTTTATCCTGTTCAGTTACTGGTTCTGTTCCTGCATCTCCGCTAATTTGATCCAGCCAATAAGTTTGTATTGAAGGAACTTTACGTTTGATCTCTTCACCAAGAGTCGTTGCTTCCTTCTCGCCATAGAGTCCTTCCAACTGCAAGTTATATTCTGTATTTCCGTCTTTCAGGGATTTCATTATCTTAGTTTTAAAACCGGCATTTTCCAGTTTCTGCTTTTGATGTTCTGTTTTGGATAACTTGTCAGAAGAGAAAAGCTGTAAAGCAAAGATCTTTTGATCAAGCTCTAATAGCTCATCACCTGGAGCAGCAATTTCTGTTTGTAAATCTTTTTCGGCTGAATATTTATGTGTGATGCTGGCAATAATAAATCCTACAACGATTATTAATGAAGCGATCAAAATAATTATTACAACAAGTGCCGGAAAGTTTCTCATAATTCTTCCCTATAAATTCTAAATTTAATAATGTTCAATTTTACGAAACTCATATTCGATTCTTACCATCTTTTATACACAATGAAAAAAAACTAAGTGATTTAATTTTGGCAACTAAAATTTTAATCCAAAATTACATTCTGTTTTTATTGATCAGCTTATACTGCTGGCAAAATTAAGAATTCTAAAAAAACAGAACCTGAAATTATTATCAGATCATGTCCAGACAGCAACTAATGCCATTATTCCCAGTCCAGCTAAAACAAGAGCAAATTTAAGCAAGTTTTTTCTTTTGGAAGTAAATTCTTCATTTAAAATATCAAAAATGGCGATATAGATAAACGTACCAGCTGCCAGAGCATCAAAAACTGCTTCAAATATCTGTTCAGCGCTTCCCGATAACCAGATAGAAAACAGATAACCCAGGAATAATCCCAAAGGCGTCATAAAGGAGAAGAAGGCAATAAAAGTGAAGAATTTCCTGCGTTCCATTTTGCTGCGCAGCATTGAAATTCCCAGAGCAAAAGCAGCAGTACCTTTATGAGCCAACACAGCAAACAGAATTACAATAGCCTGCGTGATACGTTCTTCAATACCCAGCGCAATACCAGCAATTATAGAGTGGATCGAAAGAATGAACATCAGGATCAGTGGATACAAAATCTTTTTTTCTGATGTTGCTTTCGGAGCTGCTTCATGTTGATGAGGAAGAAGTACACGCTCCAGCATCAGGATAAAGAGAAATCCTGCACAACAAACCAGTGCGAACCAAGGATAATCTGCTCCTTTAGTAATTGCAGCAAAGCCACTCTGTGCATCCGGCAGCATATGAATGAAGCCTGCTCCCAGAAATACACCCCCCGCAAATACATTGCCTAACGAGAAGATCGTTTTACTCTTAGAAGATGAAGATAGCCATTTGGAAACTAATCCACCGGTCATGCCTGCGATGAAGATAGCAAAAAATGCGATCAGCTTAAATAATTCTATATTCATAAAACCTCACGTTCTTCAAAAACAGACCTTCTCTTATAAACCCCATAGTGTCAATGGGATTATTTTATAAACTTGTTATATTCATGAAATGCAGTTTATAGTTCCTGCATCCTTAATAACTGGCTGTTATGGATTTAATCTAAGAATTCCTCGATGCTCTGCATCGGGGTTTCCAATTTCAGCTTGCTGAAATAAATATGGCGAGATACTCCTTGGCTCTGCCACGGGGATAGTCATATTTAAGAATTTTTTTCTTATTTTTTTATCATTATTTCCTTATTCTGCAAAATAAACTATTTTAATCTCAAATAGCGTCAAGTTGTTTATGCTT
>QMNP01000088.1 GCA_003647825.1 Candidatus Cloacimonadota bacterium | reverse complement strand
AATCGAATTTTCAGTATTTACCCCTCTGTCCTATCGGACATCTCCCCTAAATCAGGGGAGAAAGTTCGGACACCCCGATGCAGAGCATCGAGGAATTCTTAGATTAAGCTGAAAAAAAAGCCCCGACCGAAGTCGGGGCAAAATACTCGCAACCCCAATATCTCCCCCTAAGCTAGGGGGAGAATAAAGAGGGTGTATATCTCTTACTTCATAAGAATCATTTTCTTAGTTTGCTGATAACTTCCAGCTTTCATCTTATAGAAATAAACTCCACTGGCAGATTTCTTGCCGCTATTATCTTTACCATTCCATACAATTGAGTGATAGTCTGCCTGCAACTCTCCATCTACGAGAGTGCGTACTTTCTCACCACGGATATTGTAAACTTCAAGCAATGTCTTCTCTGCTGTTTTCAGAGAGAAATTGATTGTTGTAGTAGGATTAAATGGATTAGGATAGTTACCTTCAAGTTCTGTTACCAATGGTAATATATTACCAGCGCCAACAACTGTTATATCAGCATCGTTAGAAAATTCTGATTCTCCATCAGGATCTTCATAAACAGCTGTTACATTATAAGTATAGTCACCAGCTGGTACATTCAGATCTAAGTAGAATAAGCTAGTAATAGTAGTTGTATTCAGTTGAGTACCGTTACGGTATAAATTGTAACCAGCAAGAGAACGACTTGAAGAAACAACATGTGTATTTGGAACATAGTTAGTTCTTAAGTCTTTGGTTACAGTAGAACGAGAGCGCTGTGTAATTGTACTTACAATAGATGCACGCTGAGCTAACGCAGCTACTGGGGCACCAACAGATACATTATCAATAGATATTGCACTGCCATCATTCAGGTTATCAGCTACTGTTTCTCTGAAAGCAATATAAATTGGAGTTCCTGCACTCACATAATCTGTAAGAGTATATGTGTACTGTGTCCAATCAGTAGAAGAACCTAGTGGCAAATCAATTTCTGCTACAACAATATCAAAGGCATTAACATCATTTTGCTCAGTAGTAGAAATTAGTACTTCAACGTAATCTGCATAACTGTCATAATATAAAGCCATCCAGAAATCAAGTACATCACCGTCACCAACTGTAATCTGAGGTGTGATTAACCATTGATCGTTGCTTGAAGCACCACCAGTTGTCCAGGTAGCATAAGCTTGCCAATTACCACCTTCTGGTGGAGCAGTAGCTTCACCGCCGGTCCAGCCTGGAAGTGGAGTAGTGCCAACTTCAAGTGGTTCCCAGCCTGTTCCACCGTCTGGGTTAAGTTTCAACCAGCCATCTGGCGGGAATGTTCCTTCAAATCCTTCAAAGAACTCATTTGGAGTAGGAGGAGCGGGTTCATCCCAGGTTACCATTACATGATCTCCGTTTTGAGCTGCTTCTGCGTTTTGTGGTGCCCATAAGATCATTTCCATTTCAATATCATAAACAACGGTCTCATTTCCAATAACTTCAACAGAACCTTCAAAATCTACATAACCATCAGCAACGCATGTTACATCCTGTACACCCGGATCTGCTATGATTGAGTAAGTTCCATCTGCGGCGGTAGTACCACTGGCTGTACCAACAGTAACTAATGCGCCTTCAATAGGAGTTGTACCATCACTTGTTACAATACCTTCTACTGTACCTGTAGATACAGGAATAAGTTCTGCAACAGCTCTAAAGTGAAGATCTGTACCATCCCAGAATGCCCATGTATCACTGGCTCCGTCATAAGTGTATGAGTTTGTGAAGTTACTTGGTTGAGTAATAGTACAATGAACATGGCCTTCTGGTCCTTGCTGATTCACCAGGAAACCAATAAAGAAGTTGCCCTGGATGTTTTCAAGTTCATCGGCATACGGACGAAGGTCTATACGTGTCATAGCACTCGTGTTAGTGTAGCTTGCTTCTGGTGTTACTACAAATGGAGTGATCAGATCTTCTCCAGGTAAACCATCAACACTAGACCAAACATGGAATTCAAAATCATCATTATCTTGACCTGACTGGTCTGTATAGTTTCTAATTAAGGCATAAGCCAGGTTCAATTGATTTCCAGCAGGATTGATGATCAATTCTGCAGCACCAGTACCTTCGGCAAATACAGTATAGAAATCTACAACACCATTATCATAAATGAACGGTGTTCCAGCGATATAAACAAATCCATCAAGTAAACCAGTATTAGGTGTTGGAGCAGCATCAATTGCTTCAACAGCATAATCTACCTGAGCGCCGGCTTCTTGAGCTGGAATTGTGAATGTATATACGTCACCAGCTACAGAGGTGAAAGGAAGAGAAATTGGATCACCTTCATCGACTGTATAAATCACATTAGCTTCAGCAACGCCGGAGATATCTATGATTGTTGCTTCAAATACATAATCATCAGCAGTACCTTCATAGAATTCTGGTCCTGTATGAGCGATAAATGGTGGGAAAATATCATCGTTGAATACAGTAAGTTTTACATCATCGATCAACATTCCAACAGTTTCATATCCACCATCACTTTCAAAGCGGAATCTGATAGATACAGTTTCGTATCCAACACCTACAAATCCACCGATAGGAATAGTAGTTTCCTGCCATTCGCCATCTTCTTCATCGTATGTAGCTAAGTTAACCCATTCTGCTCCATCAGTAGAAATTTCAAGATACATATAATCGAAGGCAGTTTCGATATCAGACTTATACCAGAATGACAACTCAGCTCCTAAAGCAGCAGAGAGATCCCATGGTGTAGCCAGAGTAGAAGCAATATTCAGATTAGCAGTATAATTAGCATCTGGACTTTCTGTCATACAGTGTGTAGGAGAATAAGAACCTTCCTCGGAAAGTCCCCAGGTACCTTCAAATACCCAGTTATCTGCTCCACCTTCAAAATCGTCAAAGAAGGCAATTTCTCCAGTAGATTCTTCCAGAACAAAATCTAATACTGTGGTTTCACCTGCAATAATTTCTATAGTTACAGGCTCTGCATTTGCATATCCCAAAGCACTGCAGTTAACTTCATAAGTTCCGGCCAGCATACCTTCTATAAGATATGTTCCATCTGCAATTGTAACAGTAGAATACTCGCCAGCGTTAATTATAGCGCCTTCTATAGGATCTGTGCCATCGGTTACTAAACCGCTAAGGTTACCGAAAGATAAGTTAACAGTAGCAGTATTGGATGGATCTGATTCTCCTGAGTTCCAAATAGCTGTAGCATAATAAGTATGTTCTCCAGCAGGAACATCAAGATGAACATAAGTAACATCATAAACCGGTTCTACATTAAGTTGAACATCATCACAGAACACATTATAGCTTAAAAGATCTCTTGAGTTATCATTTGGAATGCGTCCATCAATTTTAACTGAATCGATTCTTTTAGGTGCTCTTGAAGTAGTTGTTGTTTTTGCCATTTCTTTAGCTACAGGACTGTAAGTAAGAAGTTCTGTACCTTCTTCACCCATAATGTAAACTAATGTAGCGAAATCGGCATAAGGTTCTCCCCATGCGCCAGGTTCACCAACATAACCATGAAGGTTTTCAGTATCAGAATCAAAGAGACTTGAAGGGAATCCTGAAGCACCAGTAGGAACAACAGACACATAGAAATTATCTGTAACTATGAGGGGTGTTTCCAGAGTCAGAAGTGTTTCATCCCATTGAGTAAGGGCAGTCATCACATCAGATTCATAAAGAACTGTAATGCCGTCAGCATCATAGATTTTGAATGTAAAGGTTGTATCATCTCCCCATGGATAAGCTGAATGTTCATAGAAAGCATGAGATAACTGGCTTAATTCCATTGGATATGAGAAGCCAAAATCAGTAACATCAAATAATACAGCTCTTTCTGGTGCAGCCCATGTTAATGAAGCTGGTCCATCATAATAACCATTCCAACCCCACTGAGTTGGAGCAGTCCAGGCAACGTTTACATTGGAAGCATCGATTTCTGCTGTAAGGTTAACTGGAGGCCAGAGTGTTTCTGGGATTACTGTAAGAGCGAAATCAACTGTACTAACTTCACCAGCAATACATTCAACGGCAGAAACTGTCATTGGATCGTAACCAGGCATATTGGCCATTACATCATAAGTTCCAGGAGCCACATCAATAATATAATATCCATCTTCTCCAGGATAAGTTACAACATCTTCACCAATAGTGATTTCTGTATCTGTAACGTCACCTAAAGCATCCAGAGTAACAGTACCGTCAACATATGCAGGCTCATTTATATGCCAGCCGAGATAATCAAATGTATTCTCATCATAAACGATCCATTCAGAGTCTTCTGCATTCGTACCGGCAGAAGCAAGCCAGTCTGTATTACCAGTAGTAATGGCGTCTTTTCTTACGATCGTATGATTTTGAGTACCAGGATCAACACCGGCTACAGGCCAATAGATATCTTCATCTGGAACACCGATCACATCAATAATCATCCATTCACCATTTGTGAAATATTCTAGTGCACGAGCGTCATTACCATTATAATGAACAACACTAGGATAAGACAGGAATTCGTCACATAAAGCTTCTGGATAGAAAGCAGGATCTAATTGATCTGCTGCAATAACCCAAACATCACCAGCAGCTAAGGTAGCTCCTTCCGGGAATGTATGGATATATTCCCAACCGCCACCATTACTAGATTGGTTAATTTGGAAGTTTGCAAGATCAATAGTTTCTTCAGTACCATTATAAATTTCAATAGCTTTATTGTTGCTGCTTCCTTCAATATATTCAGAGAAGAACACATTTGGAACTACAGAAGCACCGACTGTAAAGCTATAAGAAGCTTCCGGAGGAGCAGGAGAAGTATAAATTACAACATCTTCTTCGTTAACTATATCATAAGTATTTTCTCCAGGATACGTTCCTGCAGTATATGTTATCTCTACTTCATCACCGTCGGCTACTGAGAAGATAAATGCTTCAGGACCATATCCCGTAGCAAGGGTTATATCATCCAGTACAACAGTACCATTTACGGCTAAATCAATCGATGCAGAATCCCAGCCATCACCGTAGCTATCATAAAGACGCACTTGATAATCTACCGTAGTAGTATTTGGTGTAAATACAATTGTAAGATCACCTGTTCCAGCGGCAGAGCCATATCCACCAACCTGAATGAAGTAATCTTCACCAGTTACAATTGGGAATTCATCAAGTTCAGACTGCAATGCTCTTTCACCATAACAGGCATCATCATTAGATGCAATTAGAGTAGTGTCATCACACTCTCCCCAAGCTGCTAATTTAGTATCAAAAGTGCTTCCGCAAAGATCTACTTTCAGCATACCTTCACCTGTAGCAGTATAAACGTACCAGAGATCCGGACTAGAAATGTAAGAACCAAATCCACTGGCTGTAGCAGTTGTTGTATCAAACGGATAGTCTACAACTTCACCAATAACTATTGCGCTTTCACAATTATCTCCCATAAATGGTTCGAGTACAAAATCTGCAGTTGTAGTATTACCTTCTGTAACATCAACATTCAAATAAGCAGTTGTATAATCTGGAGCTGCACAAGAGACATCATAATTACCAACAAAGACATCAACAATTTCATATGTTCCATCGGCTACTGAAGTTGCTGAAAAAGCGCCAGCAGTGATAGTGGCACCTTCGATAGGATCTGTTCCATCAGTTACTGTACCAGATATTATACCTACAGCTGAAGAAGCTATTTCAGCAATGAATGTATAAACTTCATCAGGTGGGTTTGGTGACACATACAATTCTGTTAAAACATTATCTAAAATAGAATATGAATTTTCAGAAGCCCAGGAGCCTGCTGTGTATGTTATAATTACCTCATCGCCATCAGTTACTGCAAAAGTAAATGTAGCGAAATCACCAGTATCTATTGTGATATCATCTAGCACCAAAGCACCAGCAACAGACACATCAAGCATTCCACCATTCCAACCATCACCATAACTATCGTAAAGATTTATTGTGAAATCTTCTGCAAATAGTGATAGAGCAAAAATAGTGGCTAATAAAAAAATTATCCCCTTTTTCATAAATTCTCCTTAAATTTAAAATCTGTTAAACATCATAATGCAAAATTAATATTGCGATAGTAACGGTTCAATTTTGTTTGCGATATTATCAATCATTTTGTCATAAACATTTTTTATTAAATCAGTTTTTACTTCCATTTACACCTTTACCCTCTTTTACAACAACGTCATTTCTTGTTTTTCCCGCTGTTTTTGTCAAATTATTTTATGAGAAAAAATTACTTAATATTATAAAATAATATATTCACTTAAATTAGATTACAATTTAACATTGCAAACTGTTATTTGCTTATAATAAAAGCATTTACTCAGCTGAGGGCATCTTTAATAATCGGATAATTTCGTTCTATCTCCTTAAAAAGCAACACGTTATAAACAACAATGAGAAAACTCGATTTTATTTGTCGGCAATTGCATTAGGTTCTTTCAATTCCAGGTGTTCTGCCTTCCAACCGTCAATTCCTTCGAACATATGATAGATTTGAGTAAAATTTATTTTATTCATAAGTTCTATTGCCTTCCTGCTGCGGTAACCCGATTTGCAATAAACCAGGTATATTTTTTCAGTATCAAACAACTTCAACATTTTTGTAAAATCAGATTTCTCTACATCTAGGTTTACAGCACCTTCAATGCAGCCGCTATTATATTCTTCTTCCGTTCTTACGTCCAATATCACAAAATCTTCTTGTCCTTTAAAACTCTTTAGTATGAATTTAGCTTT
>QMNP01000087.1 GCA_003647825.1 Candidatus Cloacimonadota bacterium | reverse complement strand
GCAGAAGGTCAGCGCCGTTATGTAGAATCTCTTTCTGCCTATGCCCGACAGTTTTTAGGGCAGATGGAAAAACCGAAAATAGACTATATCGAAGGTCTTTCACCAGCTATTTCTATTGAGCAGAAAGCTGCCAGCAAGAATCCACGTTCTACTGTTGGAACGGTTACCGAAATATATGATTACCTACGGGTTCTTTATGCCAGAATCGGAAAACAGTTTTGTTACAATTGCGGAGATCCGGTTGGTTCGCAATCTGCCGATCAGCTGGTAGATCACATCCTGGAGAATCCCGATAAAACCAGGATTCAGATATTAGCCCCAATCGTGCAAAACCGAAAAGGTGAACATAAGGAAGAACTGGAAGAAGCTCGTAACGAAGGCTTTGTAAGAGTTAAAATTAATGGAGTAATGCGAGATCTGGCAGAAGATATTAAATTAGATAAGAAAAGCAAACATTCCATAGATATTGTTGTTGATCGTTTGGTTCTAAAAGACGGAATTCGAAGTAGATTATTCGATTCCATAGAAACTGCTCTTCGTCTTACAGATGGTTTTATAAAAATTGATTTTGTAGATGAAAAAAGAACTGAAAATCTGTCTGAAGCAAATTCCTGTTCACGCTGCAGCATTGGATATCCGGAGTTAACTCCACAGCATTTTTCCTTTAACAGTCCCATTGGCATGTGCAAAAACTGTAATGGATTAGGCACTACCATGGAATTTGATCCTGATTTGATCGTGCGAGATAAAAAGCTTTCGATCATGCAAGGTGCTGTTGTTCCCTGGGGTGAATTGCAAAAAAAGAAAACCGGCTGGCAGTTGAAGAAACTATTGGCAATTGCCAGAGAATTTAATTTCTCCTTGAAAACTCCCTGGAATGAACTTCCTGAACATATTCAAAATCTGCTTTTATATGGTTCAAAAGGTAAACGTATAAAGTTTGAATGGAGTTCTCTGAGCGGTAATGGAACGTTTTATTCCAAATTTGATGGGGTTATCCATACTCTTAAACGTAGAATGAGTGATACATCATCTGAATACATGCGTCGATATTATATGCAGTATATAGGTAATAAGCCGTGTCCTGCCTGCGACGGGAAAAAATTGAGACCGGAAAGCCTTGCGGTGAAGATAAACAATAAAACTATTAATGAGATCACATCTATGTCGATTACGCAAGCTATTGACTTCTTTAATAATATAAAATTAACCGGAAACGATAAAATAATTGCAGAAGAAGTTTTAAAGGAAATTAATGCCAGGCTCTCATTTTTAGTAAATGTAGGTTTGCATTACCTGAACCTTGATAGAAGAGCTCCCACCTTATCAGGTGGAGAATCTCAAAGAATTCGATTAGCAAGTCAGATAGGCAGCAGTTTAGTTGGTGTGATGTATATTCTGGATGAACCCAGCATTGGCTTGCATCAAAGGGATAATAGAAAACTCATCAATATGCTCATCCATTTACGTGATCTGGGCAACACTGTTATCGTGGTGGAACATGATGAGGAAATGATAAGAACAGCAGATCAGATCCTTGATTTCGGGCCTAAAGCTGGAATTTATGGTGGTGAGATCATCTTTCAGGGAACTGCAAAACAGATTTTAAAATCAAAAAATTCACTTACAGGAAAATACCTTTCAGGAAAAGAATGCATAGAACTGCCAATATCAAGATTAAGGCCAGATCTGCGAATATTAGAAATAAAAGGTGCAGCTCAAAATAATCTGCAGAATATTGATGTGGAAATCCCGGTAGGATTGTTTACTTGTGTTACAGGTGTTTCGGGTTCAGGCAAGAGTTCATTAATAAACCAGATTCTTTATCCTGCAATGGCTAAAGAGCTTAACAGAGCGAATCCGAAAATTGGTAAACATTCCCAGATAATTGGTTTTGAGCATTTCGATAAAGTTATAAACATCGATCAGCAGCCTATTGGCAGAACACCCCGTTCCAATCCTGCAACTTACATTAAGTTATTTGATCCTATCAGAAATTTATTTTCTCAGCTTCCCGCCTCTAAACTGCGTGGTTATAAACCGGGTAGATTCAGTTTCAATGTAAAAGGTGGACGCTGCGAATCTTGCGGTGGTGCTGGTGTTAAGCAGATCGAGATGCACTTTCTGCCTGATATTTTTGTAACTTGTGAAACCTGCAAAGGTAAAAGATATAACAAAGAAACTCTTGCAGTAAAATTTAAGGGTAAGAATATTTCTGAAATTCTGGATATGGATGTTCAGGAAGCTTTTGATATTTTTGAAAATGTTCCAGCTATAAAAAAGAAATTGCAGACTTTAAAAGAAGTTGGTTTAGAATACATTAAACTCGGCCAGGCTTCTACAACACTTTCCGGTGGAGAAGCACAACGAATAAAGTTATCTCGTGAATTGAGCAAAACCAGCACCGGCCAGACTCTTTACATTTTAGATGAACCAACTACCGGATTACATTTCGATGATATTAAAAAACTTTTAAAAGTGCTGCAGAGACTGGTTTCCATGGGAAATACAATTGTAGTTATCGAGCATAATCTTGATGTGATCAAATGTGCAGATCATATTATAGATCTTGGGCCGGAAGGTGGAGATGAAGGCGGCCAAATTGTAGCTCTGGGAACTCCTGAGGAAATTGCTGAGAATCCTGAAAGTTACACAGGTGAATTCCTTAAAACTCATTTGCAGAAAACAGATAATAAGTGTTAGATTGATAAGGGTAAAACTATGAGAGACAAGATATTGGAACTATATAACAAACAAGTATTCAATAATAATGACCGAAAGTTATTTGATGAATTTAAAGTTAAGTTAAATTCAGGAAAAATTCGAGCTGCCGAAAAAATAAATGGAAAATGGGTAACAAACAGCTGGGTGAAAAAAGGGATTTTAGCAGGTTTTCGCATGGGAAAGATCGTTCAAATGGATTCTTACTTAGATAAAGATACATTTCCTGTTCAAGATTTAACTTCCAGAAAAACATTACGACTCGTTCCCAGGGGATCTGCTGTGCGAGATGGTGCTTATATAGCGGATAATGTGATCATGATGCCACCAATGTATGTAAATGTGGGAGCTTTTGTAGATGGAGGCTCCATGATCGATTCTCATGCTCTGGTAGGTACCTGCGCTCAGATCGGAAAGAACGTGCATATAAGCGCAGCTTCACAAATTGGTGGTGTGTTGGAGCCGATTGGAGCAAATCCGGTGATCATCGAAGATAATGTGTTCATCGGTGGAAACTGCGGGATCTACGAAGGAGTAATTATTGGCAGAAGAAGCATTATTGCTGCCGGCGTTATAATTACGGCAGGAACTCCTGTATTCGATGCAGTGAATAATTGCTATTTAGAAAAGGAAATAGGAAAACCCGTTTTCATTCCGGAAAATTCAGTTGTTGTTTCCGGTTCACGACCGCTTAACTCCAATAAAGATTTTTCGATATATTGTCCTATTATTATCAAATATCGAGATGAGCACAGTGAAACTTCAGTTTCCATGGAAGAAGAATTGAGGTAAGAAAAGATAACATGAAAGAAATCAGAGTTGCAGATCACATGAAGTTTGTGAAAAAATCTGCAATTCGACAACTGGTTGATTCAGCACCTGCTGATGCCATTAATCTTGGTCTTGGTGAAATCCAGTTTCCTTTACCGGAATTCCTGAAACAAAAAGCTGCAGAAATTATTAATTTCAAAAATATTGGCTATTCTACAAATGCCGGACTTATTGAACTTCGCAAAGCGATCTGCGATTATTATCAATGTGAATTTAATGACAATGTCTGTATAACTGCTGGAGCTGAAGAAGCTCTTTTTGCAGCACTTTTCTCATACATAAATAAAGGTGATGAAGTTCTCATTGCAAATCCCACTTTTCTAGCATATAAAACAATTGTAGAAATGCTGGGTGCAAAAGTTTCTTCTTTTTCTTTAGATCCGCAAAATGAATTTGCATTAAATGAAAATTCTCTTCGAATTGCAATAACAGATAAAACAAAAGCAATGATCTTATGTAATCCTTCTAATCCATTGGGAATTGCGCTTAATGATCATGAAATTGATTTAATAATTGATATTTGCAGGAAAAACAAAATTCTCATTATTGTGGATGAAGTATATAGAGAACTTTTTTTGGATGAACGTTCTCGTTCCTTTTTGGATACTGATCTTGATACAATTATAATTTCCAGTTTATCAAAATCTCATTGTATGTCTGGCTGGAGGATCGGCTGGGCTATTTCACAAAAATCAGAATTGATCGCACCGATTATTAAAACTCATCAATACATCTGTACTTGCGCACCTGTTATATCGCAGTTTCTTGCTTTAGAAGCTCTTTCTATAGAAGGAATGCAGGCTAAAGAAGAGATCAGGATTAAATTGGCAGAAAATCGAAAATTTGCTATTGATTACCTTAGTAATGCAAATATTGAATTTTTGCTGAACTCCTCTTCCCCATATTTATTTGTTAAAGTTAATGGTGATGATTGGAAGGTGGCAGAAGCTTTAAGTAAAATGGGTGTTATTGTAATTCCCGGCTCTGCTTTTGGCTCTAATGGCAAAGGATTTGTACGAATTAATTATGGAATCGAAAGCGATAAATTATCAAAAAGTATAATTATACTTGCTAAATTTCAAAAAGAAATCATTCTTTGATTGTAAGAAATAAGGTAAGTGTTATATGAAATATCTGATAATCTGTATGCTGCTTGTTTTATCATTGACGTCGTTCTTTTGTGAGGAAACAAAAGACGATGAGTATATTGAAAAACTATCTTCATCAGTTCTGAAAGATCTAGCGCAAATGAAGCAAGATCTTATAGAAGAATATCGAAATAATAAAGAAATTTATGAGCTTGAATTGGCCCATGATAAATTATTGCTTTCTCGACAAAAGATTATTATGCGATATTATATTATCATTTTTATTTTATTTGTTATATTTATAAGTATCGTACTTTATCAGATTCGAATGGCAAATAAATCTAACCGTAAGCTGGAAAAAGTAAATGAAGAACTGAATAAAGCTAATTCTCAGCTAAGGAAACTGGCTACAACAGATCCACTTACTAACTTATCTAATCGTAGAGATATGCTGGCCAAGATAGAATATGAACAACAGCGTTTTGACAGGAATGGAAAACCATTTGTTCTATTGATGGCGGATGTAGATGATTTTAAATTGATCAATGACAAATATGGACATGATGGCGGAGATTTTGTACTAAAATCAATTGCAGTTCAGATGAAATCTCTTGTGCGTAAACAGGATATTGTTGGCCGCTGGGGTGGTGAAGAATTTCTTCTGCTTTTACCAGATACAGATCTGGAAGGTGGTAAAGCACTGGCAGATAAAATACAGAACAACATATCTATGACTCCATATCTTTTCAGTAAAAATAAAATACCTGTAACTATAACGTTTGGCGTAGCTGTTTATGATAGAAAAATGATCATAGATAATTGCATAAAAATAGCTGATCGTGCTTTATACCGTGGCAAAAGAAAAGGTAAGAACTGCGTTGTAGTTGGAGAATTCGAAAAAGATACCAGGGATTATTCTTCTGAATTGTTTTTCAAAAATGACATTAATTCAGTGGATTCTGAATAAGTATTTTATTCAAAATAATAAATTGCTTTAATCGGATCAATTCTGGATGCTTTAATTGCAGGATATAAACCGGAAAGCAAACCAATAACAAGAGAAAAACTGATTCCCAGCAAAACTCCTTCCCAAGGTATAGGAAAATTGAAATCTATCTGCTTTGCAGCAATTGAAATCAGCATTACAGAAAGTCCAATTCCAGCAAAAGCACCCAACAATGACAGTACAATTGATTCAATAATGAACAAAGAAAAAATATCGTTGTCTTTAGCTCCAATGCTTTTCCTTATGCCAATTTCAGTCATTCTTTCATTAATTGATATTAATAATGTACTAAAAAGTCCAATCCCACCCACAATTAAAGAAATGGAAGCAATTGCCGATAGCATGATATTCCATTTTTTCATCATTTCGCCAATTTCATTAGTGATCTGGTACATCATGGCTCCTACATCGTTGAAAGAGAAATCATGTGCCATTTTATGCTTAGCCAGCAATAATTGCGTTACTTTGGTCTTGAGTGTCCAGAATGAACTGCTGTCATGAGATTGAACGTAAATATAATCTATCGCATTATCGGCACGCAAGTATTTAGCTCCGGTAGAAAGTGGAATATAAACGGCTCTAAGATCGTGCTTTCGTTCCCAGGAATTAAAATCCATACCTGTTTTATTCAATTCGTCCTTATCCAATACACCGATAATTTTATAACGGCTTTGACCAACAGTTATGTATTTTCCTAATGGATTGACGCCCTTGTAATATTCTTCAGCAAAATAATATCCAATCACACAAACCTTCAAAGCATTTGCTTCTTCAAAGGCATTGAAATATCTACCGTCTTTAAGAATATATGTTTTATTCTTAAAGAACTCATTATTTGTAGCATTTAAGCGTAACCACTCTTCATTATCTTTATGTAAGAAACGCTGCCATGAATTTATATAACCATAAATCGACTTTGAGTCAACTTCACTTTTCAGCATTTGATAATCATCTAACATTAGTGGTTTGGCTTCTCGGTTTATATATCTAAATCGAAATTTGCGACGTTTGGATTTAGATTTTTCATTACCGGTAGAAGGATAAATAATGAGAGAATTATTCCAACCCATTTTTTCCATTTTTTGTGAGATAAGCTGCTTAAGACCATAAACTGTGGAAAACATGGTTACGACAGCAAAT
>QMNP01000086.1 GCA_003647825.1 Candidatus Cloacimonadota bacterium | reverse complement strand
TACCATAATGATGGCTTTCGAATATGCCGGATTTCAATTGAAACGTGGAGTAGGCTGTCGTGAAGGATATTGCGGAGCTTGTGCCACAGTTTATCGTGAAAAAGGTGATTACAAACTGCAAGGCGGGCTTGCTTGTCAAACAGTTGTAACAGATGGAATGACGATCGCACAAATACCGTTTGTTCCTGCCGAAAAACCGATTTATGATCTTACCCAGCTCTCTCCTGACGTGAGTACTTTTACAGAACTTTTCCCTTCCGTATTCAGATGTGTTTCCTGCAATACTTGCACCAAAGCATGTCCACAAGATATTCAAGTGATGGATTATATTCAAGCGATCATCAGGGGAGATATAGCCAGAGCAGCAGACCTTTCTTTCGATTGCATTCGTTGCGGTCTTTGTGCAATGAGATGTCCTGCTGAGATCGTGCAATATAATAATGCGACTCTGGCTCGTCGTCTTTATGGACACTATCTGGCGAAGAAAAGTCCTGAACTTGAAAAGCGAATTATAGAAATTGAAGATGGTAAATACGATAAACAAATTAATGATTTGAATGAGATGGGAAAAGAAGAATTATCCAAAATCTATTTTAATCGTGAAATAAAAATTTCATAAACAGGAGAAAATATGTATCCGGATTATATGTTAGAATCTATAAAACAGGTAGAAAAAACCAGACCCAAAAGATTGGAACTCGCCAAAAAATTTGGCAAAAGAGTTTTTAAACCGATGAACAAACAGGAGCGACAAGATATTCTTAATACTTATCACCCTGATTATAAAATAGATGCTCTACGTGAACTACATATCGGAATCAACAAGGGTGATAAGATGATAAATGAAGTTGTTGATCTTATGGAATCATATCCTCGTAATCTTTCCAAAATATTTGATCTTTCCAAAGTAGATTATGAAACTGATGTACTTGTTATAGGTGCAGGTTCTGCAGGACTTTCAGCATCTTTGGAATCTGCAAAAGCCGGTGTGAAAACTATGCTTGTAACTAAGCTCCGGTTAGGTGATTCCAATTCAATGATGGCTCAAGGTGGAATTCAGGCTGCTGATCAAAGTGATGATGATCCGCGGCTGCACTATCTTGATGTAATCGGTGGCGGTCACTTCGATAACAAAAAAAACCTGGTTGAAGCACTGGTAATGGACGGACCAAAATCTATTAAATGGTTAGAAGAACTTGGTGTGATGTTCGATAAAAATGAAGATGGCAGTATGATGGTGAAATCAGGTGGTGGAACTTGCCGAAATAGAATGCACTCAACCCGTGATTATACAGGAGCTGGAATTTGCCGTGTTCTTCGTGATGAAGTTCAAAATAATCCCGATAAGATAAATATCTTGGAATACACTGCTGCCACAGAGCTCATAAAAGATGATAAAGGTCAAATTGCCGGCGCAATTATATATCATCTCGATTTAAAAGAATATTTTATTGTTAAAGCAAAAAGTGTGATCATTGCCACTGGTGGTTTTGGCAGACTGCATATTCGTAATTTTGAAACGACAAATCATTATGGTGCAACTGCTGATGGTTTGGTAATGGGTTATCGTGCCGGAGCAAATCTTCTCTATCTTGATTCTGTGCAATATCATCCAACCGGTGCAGTTTTCCCCGAGCAGATCGTAGGATTTTTATGTACTGAGAAAATTCGCGGATTAGGAGCACAACCTGTTGATAAAGACGGTGAACTCTTCGTTTATCCATTAGAACCACGTGATATTGAAGCATCTGCTTTCATCCGAGCTTGCGAAACAGATAACGGTGTAACCACTCCAACCGGTCTTAAAGGAATTTGGCTGGATACTCCCCTCATAGAGGAATTGAGTGGTGAAGGTACTATCGAGAAAAACTTACCGGCAATGTTAAGACAATATAATAGATTTAATATTGATATACGCAAATATCCGATGTTAGTTTATCCAACTTTGCATTATCAAAATGGAGGATTGGAGATCAATGAAAAAGCGGAAACTTCCATTCCCGGTCTTTATGTTGCGGGAGAGGCTTCCGGTGGTCTTCACGGCAGAAATCGTTTAATGGGAAATTCACAATTAGACATCATTGTTTTTGGCAGAAGAAGTGGAATCAATGCAGCAAAAAGGGTAAAAGATGGGGTTACTTTGGGAAAACTTTCTCTCAAGCACGTAGATGATTATGCGAAAGAAGTTGAAAAACTGGGTATAGATAAAAAACAAGTTTCACCAATGATCCTGCCGGATTATATTCCTGAACATATTAAAGCAAAACAGCTTACAACCAATTATCAGGGTACATTATTTTAAAGAGGCTTTATGAATATTCATGAATATCAGGCAAAACAAATCTTTGCGGATCACAATATTCCAATTCAAGCCGGAATAATAATAGAAAATGCAAAAGATGCACGCCAGGCAGCAGAGAAAATTGGTGGAAATTTCTGGATTGTGAAAGCACAAATCCATGCCGGTGGTCGTGGAAAAGGCGGCGGTGTAAAATTTGCCAAAAGTTTGGATGAAGTAGAGAAATTTGCTTCCGATATTTTAGGAATGACATTAATAACACATCAAACCGGTCCTGCGGGAAAATTAGTTAAAAAGGTATTCATTGCCGAAGGAATCGACATCAAAAAGGAATATTACCTGGGAATGGTTTTAGATAGAACTTCAGAAATGCCTGTAATGATGGCTTCTACAGAAGGTGGAATGGAAATTGAAAAAGTGGCTGCCGAAACACCTGAGAAGATCATTAAAGTTGGAATCGATCCACTTATAGGTTTTCAAGCCTTTCATGCCAGGAAGCTAGCTTTTGATTTAAAATTTTCTAAAGAACAGATGAAGCATTTTGGAAAATTTGCCAAAGCTCTTTATGAAGTATATTCCAAAAATGATGCCAGCCTTATAGAAATAAATCCACTGGTTCTTACAGGAGAAGACACATTTTTAGCGTTGGATGCCAAAATGGGATTTGATGATAATGCCATGTATCGTCATGCAGATCTCAGAAAAATGCGTGACCTGGACGAGGAAGAACCAACTGAATTGGAAGCAGGGAAATACGGACTTAGTTATGTAAAATTAGATGGAAATGTTGGCTGCATGGTTAACGGAGCCGGATTAGCAATGTCTACTATGGATATTATTAAATTGAGTGGTGGAGAGCCGGCAAACTTTTTGGATGTCGGCGGTGCAGCCAGCGCCGAAACAGTAGCCAAAGGTTTTGAAATTATATTGAAAGACAAAAATGTAAAAGCAATTTTCGTGAATATATTTGGTGGAATAGTACGATGTGATCGAATTGCCAACGGCATATTGGAAGCTACTGAAAAAACAAATGTAAAAGTTCCACTTGTCGTTCGTCTGGATGGTACTAATTCTGAAGAAGCTGAAAAAATTCTTAAAGCAGCTAACATCAATAATATTATCACAGCTTCTGACCTGGCAGATGGTGCTCAAAAAGTTGTTAATGCTGCCAGTGGAGTGCGATCATGAGTATATTAGTAAATAAAGATTCCAGAGTTTTAGTGCAGGGATTTACTGGAAAAGAAGGAACTTTTCATGCCCGGCAATGTATAGAATACGGCACAAATATTGTGGGAGGAGTTACACCTGGTAAAGGTGGACAAATCCATCTCGGGAAACCTGTGTTCAATTCTGTTCAAGAAGCAATAGAAGTAGTCCAAGCTGATGTAAGTATTATTTTTGTTCCGCCTGCTTTTTCTGCCGACGCAGTAATGGAAGCTGCCGAAGCTGGGATTAAAGTAATTGTCTGCATAACAGAAGGAATACCTGTAGCAGATATGATGATTGCAAAAAAATATGTACAAAAGAAAAAAGCAATTCTAATTGGACCAAATTGTCCGGGAATTATCTCAGCCGAAGAAGCCAAAATCGGCATTATGCCAGGCGTAGTATTCAAAAAAGGTAACGTAGGCGTGATCTCAAAATCGGGAACTTTAACATATGAAGCTGCCAATCAAGTTGTGCAAGCTGGTTTAGGAATCACAACAGCCATTGGAATAGGTGGTGATCCCATTATTGGAACTACTTACATCGATCTCTTAAAACTTTTTGAAAATGATACCGAAACAGAAGCAATTGTGATGATCGGAGAAATCGGTGGAGATCTTGAGATCCAGGCTGCGGAATATATTAACAAAAATATTACGAAACCAGTTGTTGCTTTTATTGCCGGACAAACTGCACCGAAAGGAAAACGAATGGGACATGCCGGTGCGATAATTGCAGGCAGCAAAGGAACAGCGAAAGAAAAGATGGACGCTTTGGCAGCTGCAGGTGTTCATGTAGTTGCTTCTCCTGCTGATATAGGTAAGAAAGTCAAAGAGGTGCTTGGGGTAAATTATTGTCATCCTGAGTGATTTGGCTGCTGCCGAATTGTATCGAAGTATAGAAATTATGAATTCCATTGACACTTTGATACGTTGCAAGCTCCTACTCAGTGTGACATAAGTGATGTTAAAGATAAATAAATTAATGAGGTGTTCTTATGCGAGAAGTGAATGTTAAAGATCTGATACCGGTTGTAAAAAAACTCTGCATCGATGCCAATTATTATATGGGTGAAGATGTAATTGCAAAAATTAAAGAATTCAAAGAGAAAGAAGAATCTCCCACTGCAATAAGTGTTTTGGATATTATACTGGAAAATTACAAATTGGCTGCTTCTGAAAAAATGCCGAGTTGTCAGGATACCGGAATTGCGGTTTGTTTTATAGATGTAGGGCAAGATGTTCATTTGGTTGGTGGAGACTTTACTGAAGCAATAAATGAAGGTGTTCGACAAGGTTATAAAGACGGTTATTTACGTAAGTCTATGGTTGATGATCCTATAATAGATCGAATAAATACAAAAGATAATACACCTGCCATTATTTATACTGAGATCGTGCCCGGTGATAAGATCAAGATCACCGTTGCTCCCAAAGGCGGTGGCAGCGAAAATATGAGTGAAGTAAGAATGATGAAAGCTGCCGACGGAATTGAAGGAGTTGTAGAATTTATTGTAGACAGAGTTAGAAGATCAGGCGGAAATCCTTGCCCTCCTATCATTGTAGGTGTAGGGCTTGGAGGGAACTTTGAACAAAGTGCATTACTGGCAAAGAAATCTCTTCTGCGTTCTTTGAATGAAAAAAATCCCAATCCAAAATGGGCAAAGATAGAAGAAGAAATATTAGAAAAGGTAAATAACTTGGGAATTGGTCCTCAAGGACTTGGTGGTAGAACAACTGCATTGGGTGTCTTCATATTATCCAAACCGTGCCATATTGCTTCTATGCCTGTAGCTGTGAATGTTCAATGTCATGCAGCTCGTCACAAAAGTGCTATAATTTAAAAGACTTGGCTCACAGATACACACAGATTGACACGGATAAAAAAATAGTAGTAAAGTAGATATGAATAAATTTGAATCTGTGTTTTCCGTGTAAATCCGTGAGCTAAAAAGAAGGAGAAAATAATGGAAGTACATTTAACCACACCATTAAAAACTGAAGATCTGGAGAAATTAAAAATTGGAGATCAGGTTTATATAACTGGAACAGTTTATACAGGCAGAGATGCAGCCCATAAAAGGCTTGTGGATCTTCTTGAAAAAGGAGAGGAACTTCCCTTTGATGCTGAAGGACAAGTTATATATTATGTGGGACCTGCTCCAGCTCCTCCCGGAAAACCAATCGGTTCTGCCGGACCAACTACAAGCTACAGAATGGATCCCTACGCACCCGCACTTCTCGATGTTGGTATGAAAGCAATGATCGGTAAAGGACCCAGAAGCCAAGCGGTAATAGATTCAATGATAAAAAATAAAGCAGTTTACTTAGCAGCAGTTGGCGGCGCAGCAGTTGTCGTTGCAAAATCCATAAAAGAATCTAAAGTGATAGCGTATGAAGATCTGGGACCGGAAGCTATCCGTGAAATGAGAGTAGAGAATTTTCCGTGTGTGGTTGCAAATGATGTATATGGGAACGATATTTACAAAGCCGGTGTTGAAGAGTATAAGAGATAGCAAACCCCCTTTAATTCCCCCTTCCAAAGGGGGACAGAAGTTTGCTCCCCTTTAAGGGAGAAGCGACAGAGTCGCAGAGGGGTTAGATTAATAAGAAATATGAAATAATAAAACATAAGGAGTAGTTTATGGAAAAATTAAAGATGGATCTCACAAATTTAAATGAAGTTTTTCCTGATGATTTTTCACAGGAGCAAATTGCCACAGGTAAAACAATGTTTCTTAAAAAAATGTCGGAAGACGCCCACAAATTTTATGGTGGTAAGATTCAAACCGTTCCCAAGGCAGGTGTGTTTGGTTTTAACTGGTTTAATGTGTGGTACACACCGGGAGTTTCTAAAATATCTACAACTATCCGAGATGATAATGACACAAGTTTTGATCTTTCCAACCGCGGGAATCTGGTAGCTGTAGTCAGTGATTCAACTCGTGTTCTCGGAGATGGAGATTGTACACCTCCTGGTGGTTTGGGTGTGATGGAAGGAAAAGCTTTCCTTATGAAATATCTCGGTGGTGTGGATGCCGTTGCTCTTTGCATAGATAGTAAAGATGAAAATGGTAAAAACGATCCTCAAAAAATAATTGATTTTGTGAAGATGTGCCAACACAGTTTTGGCGCAATTAATCTAGAGGACATCTCTCAACCGAATTGCTATAAAGTTCTAGACACACTTCGTGAAGAATGTGATATTCCTGTTTGGCATGATGATGCGCAAGGAACAGCATGTGTAACTTTAGCCGGACTTCTAAATGCTTTAAAGTTAGCT
>QMNP01000085.1 GCA_003647825.1 Candidatus Cloacimonadota bacterium | reverse complement strand
TTATAACTTAGATCAATATTCTCTTTGGAGTTCTACCACATTTAAAAAATCAGATTTCTTCCTGGCTAAGCGACTAATATTTTCAATTACTTCATCCCAGCGATTCAGGTCGTTGAAAGGTGAAGCGGCACGATGGGGTGAGAGAACTACGTTTTCAAGTTCATAAAAAGGATATGAAGCTGGGAATTTTCTTCCCTGCTCATCCGGTTCCGGTTGATAATTGTACCAGACATCAATTGCAGCTCCGGTGATAAACTTATTTTGCAGAGATTTATACAGATCATATTTTTCGTGTTGGACGCCAGCCGACGATCACATCTGCATCTATTGCCAACTCTATCAAATTGCTTTCAGAAATGTCAGAAGGGAATATGATTTTAACATCTGGAAAACTCTTTAAACCCTTTTGCAGATAGCTTTTAAGTTCTTCATTTACTTTCCAGATACAAAGAACTTTTATGGCAGGCATTATTTCAAAGCAAAATCAACAGCAGCAGAAGCATGAATAAATGTTGTATTAAAAACAGGAATACTAAAATCGTTCTGAGAGATTAGAAGCGGAATTTCAGTACACCCTAAAATGATTCCTTCAGCTCCATTTGCTATCAAGTTATTACAGATTTCAATATATCTCTTTTTAGATTCTTCCAGAAAATTCCCTTTTGCTAACTCTTTGTAGATAACTTTTTGAATAAAAATTCTGGAATCCTCATCAGGAACAATTGTATCAATATCAAATTTATCTTTTAGTCTTTTCTTGTAAAAATCTTCTTCCATGGTTGGTCGTGTACCCAGAAGACCGACTTTGTGAAGTCCTTTCTTATGAATTGTAGAACCTACTGCATCGGCAATATGAATGATCGGAATATCAACTACGGATTGTATTTCATTATAAAGTTTGTGAAGAGTATTTGCACAGATGATAAGACAGTCAGCTCCTGCTCTTTCCAGAAGCTGTGCCTTCTCTCTTAATAAATCTATTTTCTGTTGCCAGCCAGATGACAAAATAAAATCAAAATCTACCGAATACAATATGATCTTTGCGGAATGAACGCCACCAAGCTGTTCTCGAGTAAGTTCGTTAATAATTCGATAATAATCTTTCGTCGATTCCCAGGTAACTCCCCCGATCATTCCAATAGTTTTCATATTATTTTATCGCTATTTTACCTCGAGAAGTTCTACATCAAAAATAATTGTAGCATTAGGAGGAATTACACCACCAGCACCGCGTTCACCATATGCCAGGTTCGCTGGAATTATTAAACGAGCTTTATCACCTTCTTTCATCATGGCAAGACCTTCATCCCAGCCTTTTATAACTTTTCCCATTCCTACAACGAATTCGAATGGCTGGCCACGTTTTACAGAAGAATCGAATATTGAACCATCTTCTAAATAACCAGTATAATGCACTTTAACAGTATTGCCGGAAGCAGCTTTTTTACCAGTTCCTTCTTCTACCAATATAAACTCTAAGCCAGTTTCAGTTTTTGATTTTACTTTCCCTTCAATATTATATGCCTCTATTTTAATTCCAGGTTTTATCGCAAGCAATTCCACATCGAAAACAAGAGTAGCATTGGGTGGAATATCTCTTCCTGCTCCTCTGGCTCCATAACCCAATTCTGATGGGATTATAAAAGTAGCTTTAGCTCCAACGCTAAGAAGTGCAAGACCTTCGTCCCAACCCTTTATAACTCTACCAGCTCCCAACTCAAACTCAAACGGCTGATTGCGATCTAAAGAACTGTCGAATTTAGTTCCATTTTCTAATTTGCCTGTGTAGTGAACAACAACGATATCGCCTTTTTGGGGCATTTCACCATTTCCGGTTTGAGTAATAATATATTTAAGGCCGGAATCTGTAGTAGTGTAATTCATTTCTTCTCCTTCTGACGATAGCAAAACTGTGCTGCAAAGTATTAGTATCGATAAGATTAAATTGATTTTTTTCATTTTATTTCTCCTTAGTGTATTGTAAAAAAGTTTATTTCAAATCTCTCTTTATTAAAATTTATTTTTTCGATTTGTAGTACCGGGAATTTGTCTTTAATAATGGTATCTACAAAAATAAAAATATTAGGATGATCAAACTGAAAATATTTACTTTGTTCAAATGGAAAAACTCTTAATAATTTATCTGCCAGCCAGCCTGTAGAGATTGAAAATATCAAAGCTCCTTTTTCGAATTCTAAATATTGCAATGTAACTTCAATTACGGAAGGAAATACTTTTCCCGTTCTATAAACAAATGAAATATAACTTCCATCGATCTCTATATTCGATATCCTGTCCGGAATCACTCCTTTTGCAATTAATATATCAATAATCTCTGCAAACGAAATTTTTATTAATGCCATTCATTTCTCCTGTGCGAAAAAAAGAAAAACAGCTGAATTATTGCAAGGAAATTTATTGTTATACTTCAGAGTGCAGTTTCTTGGTAAAATATATTATATCATCAAATCTTTGGTAACCTGCTTTCTGGAATAGATCCATTGATATTTGATTCCAGTCTTCTATAAGGCAGGCAAAGATCTCTATCTTATTCTCTGCAAGAAAGTTTTCTGCTTTTTCAATCAATTTTGCAGCAACACCTTTCTTCCTGAATTGGGGATGAACAACCAGTCTATTGATCCAACCTTTACGTCCATCATGCGATACCAATATTGAACCGATTATACCATCACGATATTCAGCAAATATGAAAGATTCTTGAGTATTATTTAATTCCGAAAGAAGATTTTCTTTTTTATCACGTCCATTTGGTTTATAATGCAATCCTGCGGCATCCCAAAGATTTATTAGCACTTCATACTCATCAGGTTTCATTTTACGGAAAGTGATCTTATCAAGATTCATATTTAACTAAGCTTTGGACTCTTCAATAACAATTTCAGAGGGTTTTCATTTTAAATGACAATTAACCATTCCAGAATAACGTTAACCAGCGAAATTAAGATCGCAGCGACTGCAGATGTTAAACAGCCTTTTATCTGGAATTTCGGGATTAACTTTGAGACCAGAATCAAACAAAAACCATTAATAAACAATAAGAAAAGACCTAATGTGATCAATGTAAGTGGAAATGTTAATAAAATGAGGATCGGTCGTATAACCGCATTCACCAAAGCAAGTAAAACCGCAGCCAGGAATGCGGTGAAGAAATCATCAACCTGGAAAAGTTTTGTTGCTTTTCCTACAATAAATATCGATACTGCTAAAAGTAGAAATTTTATCAGTAAAATTTCCATAATTAAATTTCCCTACTTCAATTTGAAAATTTACGTAAAAAAGCTGGAATCTCCATTTGTTTGCCGGGAAATTCTTTTGTATTATTATCCTGTTGTTTATGCAGATTCATTGTGTCTGCATCACGAATTCTACGCAAAGTGTTGCCAATGTCCTCGCTATCATCGCTTTTTTCCTGGATAATACTTTCACGTTCATATATTGAAGTTGCAGGTGTATCTAAACCGGTTGCAATTACTGTAACCTTAATTTTACCTTCCATGGCATCATCAAAGATTATGCCGGTGATCATTTCCCCTTCGTCACCTGTTTTCATAACTATCTCTTTAGAGATAATTTCAAACTCATCAATTTTAAAGTCTTTTCCGGCAGTTATATTTATCAAGATTCCTTTGGCGTTATCTACCGGGATATCAGCCAGAAGCGGATTGTTTATAGCAATCCTGGTCGCTTCGGCAGCTCGATCATCTCCGTCTCCAATTCCAGTTCCCATTAAAGCCAGACCATGATTAGACATAACAGTTTTTACATCTGCAAAGTCCACATTCATATAACCGCTGAAATGAATTATGTCTGAGATTGCTTTAGCAGCCTGATACAGAACATCATCTGCTTTTTTAAAAGCTTCAATAACAGTCATATCAGGAAATATATCTTTTAATTTTTCGTTGGGAACTACAATAAGAGTATCAACCTGTTCTTTCAACTTAATAATGCCTTTTTCAGCATTAACAGTACGTTTTTTCCCTTCTCTTATGAAGGGGCGATTTACGATTCCAATCGATAAAATTCCCATTTCTCTGGCGAGTTGAGCAATTACAGGAGTAGCACCTGTTCCAGTACCTCCACCCATTCCCGCTGCAATAAACAGCAAGTCGGTATCTTTAAGGATCCGTTTAATATCTTCGCGTGATTCTTCTGCTGCTTTGCGGCCTACATCAGGATTAGCACCCGCTCCCAAACCTCTTGTAACTTCCTTTCCAAGCTGCAATTTAACTTTAGCTTTCGATCTTTTAAGATCGAGAATGTTAGTGTTTGCTACAATAAATTCAACACCCTGCAGATCGTAACCGATCATTGTATCTACGGCATTTCCTCCTGCACCACCAACACCAATTATTTTTATATTTGTACCATAAGGGATTTCATCTTGGTTCAGGTCTAGTTCCAGCATATTGCCCCCAGAATTATATATAATCTTTAAAATTAGCGATCAATTTTTTAAAAAAAGTTGTGATAGGATCACTTTCGCTAAAATTCTTAATTTTAAAATTTTTATTTTCTATCTCGCTGAATGCTTGATAGAGTATGCCAACAGCAGTGGCATATTTCGGACTTTGTAATTTTTCTGTAGCTCCAGCTAACAACTCCAGGTGGGGATAGCCGATTTTAGTGGACATATTGAAAATCTCTTCTGCCAATGTTTCGCTATTAGTAAGCAGAGATGCACCTCCGGTTATCGTAAGACCGGCGGTAATTCTTTTAAGATCGTATTGCTCATTCAATTTTTTGTAAGCACTTTCAAATATTTCGCGCATCCTGGCTTCAATGATTTCTGTAATATATCTAAGCTTGCGCTTCTTAGATTCTCTGCCACCGATTCCTTCAACATCTATCAGCCTGTCTTCTGGTATTTGAGAAGCAATTGAATTGCCTTTGGTAAGCTTAATATCTTCAGCATTCTGGGGGGATGTGTGAAGTCCAATAGCAAGGTCTTGAGTAATGTTTGTACCACCAACTGGAATAACATCACTGTAACGAATACTATTTTTGAAGAAGACAGCAATATCAGTAGTACCACCACCAATATCTATGATTATTGATCCCAATTCTCGTTCAACTTCATTTAAAACTGCATTTGAAGAGGCGATTGGTTCCAGGTAAATATCTTCTACCTTATAGCCTGCGATTTCTATACAACGAGTTATGTTTTTCATTGTATTGATGTCGGCCATAACAATATGAACATAAACGGAAAGGTTAAAACCACTCATACTCAGCGGATTCATGATGCCTTCCTGGTCATCAATTTTATAATACTGAGGAATAGCATGGATTATTTCAAGACGTTCATTTCCCTGCTGGATCTTTACATTATTCTTGGAATTTGTGATAACGTCTTCTATGTGCTGCTGGGTAATTTCCATAGGATCGCTGCCGGATGTAAGAGATATCCTGCCAAGTGTATTCTGGCTTTTAATATGATCTCCGGCAATTCCAACAAATATATTCCTGGCTTTAGTTCCAGCTATTGATTCTGCTTCTTGAATAGCATAATGGATAGAAGCAGAAGCTTTCATTATATCTACAACAATTCCATTTACCAGACCTACAGAACTGCCTGTTCCTACACCTTTTACTTCCAATTTCAATTCGTCATTGATCTGAGCAATAATCACACAGATCTTGGTTGTACCAATATCTATCGCTGTTATAATCTGACCGGTCTTCATTCTTCCTCCGACCTGATAACTAATTGATTTTTATATCTAAGATCAATGATCTTGCCTTTTTCAAATGTTCTGTTCTGTTCCAAAAACTTAAACCTCTTAATTTTATCGCTTAACTCATCACTGCCAAATACAATTTTATATCCTGTATTGGCTTCCACAATATATAATTCACCGTTTGCTCGGTAAAATTCTGAAATATTATTTATAAATTCCGGATAATACAAATGAACTTCATCGCAAAATCTGAAGATCTCTTCCACGAAATCGTTTCGAATATTTCTGCCAACCACAATATTTTTGGTTGAATCTGCAATATCAATGATCGGAAGATTCTCATTTGCATAAAATGTGTCATTATCCAATACAATCCTTTCAACATCAATAGGGAAGATTTCACCTTCCAGGGTTTTAACAAAAAATTTACCTAATCTTTCCTGGATGCCTATTTTGATCTTATTAGGGAAGATCCTGCCAACTGAAATATCTTTAATTCTCGTAATATTTTCGTATTTCTGTAAGATATCTTTTTTGGATGTTGCATATAAATTCAGTCCCATAAAGTCTTGAGCGAGATTTTCTAAAAATTCAGTTTCAAGATTTTCATTACCTTTTATCACTATATGATCTATCTCGAACATACTGAGTTTAGTAAATATGGTTCTAATTCCCCAAACCAATCCAAAAATAACGCTCAGAGCTAAAATAAAATAGAAAAAATAACGGCTGGAGCCAGTTCTCTTTCTCCTAACATATCTTTTTTTTGGTTTAGAAAATATTTTTCTCATCAATTTATAACTTTGATCTCAAGTTTTAGATCAATACCATACTTGCTCTTTACTTCTTTTTTTGCCAACTCTATTAACTGGATCACATCAGAAAATTCTGCATTTCCCCGATTAACAATAAAATTACTATGTTTATCGCTGATCTGAGCTCCTCCAATTTGTTTTCCAGCAAGACCACAATCACGAATCAATAATCCGGCAAAATGCCCTTCAGGATTACGGAAAGTACTTCCCAAACTGGGATATTCCAGCGGATGTCTTTCTCGTCTTATATTTAGAATTTCGTTCATATCGCT
>QMNP01000084.1 GCA_003647825.1 Candidatus Cloacimonadota bacterium | reverse complement strand
GCCGATACCGGAGTTAATCCGCAGAAAACTTCCATAAAGCTTCTTGAGAACTCTTTAAAAGAATTAGATGTAGAAAAATCTGAAATAACAAAAGTATATTCAACTGGCTATGGACGCAATATAGTTCCATTCAGCGATAAGAAAATTGCTGAAATTTCGTGTCATGCCAAAGGTGTGAGTTATTTATTCCCAGACACAAGAACAGTAATAGATATTGGTGGCCAGGATTCAAAAATAATTTTAATAAATGAATCTGGTAAAGTTATTGATTTTGCAATGAATGACAAGTGTGCAGCCGGTACTGGAAGATTTCTGGAAGTTACAGCTAACATTCTGGAAGTTACAGTTGATGATCTTCAAGAATTAGCAATAAGAGCAAAAGAAGAAATTGACATCAACAGTACATGTGTTGTATTTGCCGAGTCAGAAATAATAGGATTGATAGCTGCTGGCAGACAACCAGCAGAAATCATAAATTCTGTACATAATTCAATAGCGAAGAGGATTAGGAATATGATCTCGACCATGCATTGGCGGGAACCGGTCGTTTTCACAGGTGGAGTAGCTGCCAATAATGCCATGAAAACATCAATTGAAAATGCTGTAAAAACAAAAATAATAGTACCGGAAAATTCTTTTATAACCGGTGCACTTGGTGCCGCTTTATTTGCTTATGAGAATAAGAGTTAATTATTTTAAACAAATTTTGTTTTTCATAATGATCCTGCTTTTTTCTGCTCTTTTAAGTGGGCAGCAAAATGAAAGCACATTACAAGATAGCCTTAATCCAAATTTAATACTGGAAATGGATCTTTCCAATTCGGTAGATTATTATTATGAATTGATTAAATACTACATTCTTGAAGAAGAATTCGATCTGGCGCTGACCTATCTTGATTCGATCAGTTCAAATATGACTGACTCGTTATATTATTTTAAAGGTCTTTCTTATAAAGGCAAAGAAGATTGGGAAAATGCTGCCTTGAACTTTGGGGCAAGCATAAAATGTCATCGTCATAAAGAGATCATGGATGCAGCAACAAATCAATTAAAAGCTACATTAAAAAATCTACCCCCTATGCTTGCTATCGAAAAATTATCGCGTTTCATTAATGATCTTAAACAAAATGATTTACTGTCTCATTTTTTGTTCATAATGGCTTGGGTTTACGAAGAAAATCAGCTTTTTGGAGAAGCGAACGATGTATATCAAACCATTATACGCGAAACTGATTACGAAGATAAAACTAAATTAAAATTAAAAATTGCAACTAATTATATATTTCTTAAAGAATTTGAGAAAGCCAAAACCATTCTTCTGCCAATTATAGCTTTGAATGACTCTATTTACAATCAAGATGCATTATTTTATAATTATATTGCTAATTTTTCTCTTGAAGATTTTACTTCAGCCAGAACTGATCTGCTGAGATTATATCTGGAATATCCTGATCATCCCAATAAAGCTGAGATTTTACAGGGATTGGCCCAAGTATTTGAAAAAGAACGGCAGTATATATTAAGCTGGTTTATGCTTACCGAGTTGCAGCAGAACAGCAATGAAATTCAAAAAATTGTTATTCAGCAGGAAATCGAAAGACTAAAGGATCTGATCGCTTCAGAAGAAATTAAGGTTGATCAGTTTGAGTATTTTCAGCTGAATTTTGAAGAACAATTTACAAAATAATTCAATTTTATATTCTCAGTTAAGCAACCAATAATATTAACAATTACGCAAAATATTTAATTTATTGACTTCAATATCATCCAAATAATTTTGGAACAAATTTGAATAGTATTATAAATAAATATACAGAGGTAATTATGAAGAAATTCAAAAAAGTGAGTATGGAAGGAAATAGAGCAGCTACCCACGTTGCTTATGCTTTTAGTGAAGTCGCAGCTATTTACCCAATCACCCCTTCATCTTTGATGGGTGAATTTGCCGATACATGGGCTGCCAATGGATTAAAAAATATTTACGGTCAGAAATTAGACGTAATGGAAATGCAGTCGGAAGCTGGAGCAGCTGGTGCTGTACATGGTTCTCTTTCTGCCGGAGCTTTTACGACTACATTCACAGCGTCTCAAGGTCTTATGCTGATGCTGCCGAATATGCACAAAATCGCTGGTGAAATGCTGCCTACAGTTTTCCACGTTTCAGCTCGTTCGCTTGCAGCACAATCACTATCAATTTTTGGAGATCACTCTGATGTTATGAGTGCTCGTAACACTGGTTTTGCTCTGTTAGCAGAAGGTTCCGTGCAAGAAATCATGGATCTTTCAATTGTATCTCATCTTGCTACTCTTAAATCTAAAGTTCCTTTCCTCAATTTCTTCGATGGTTTCCGTACATCAAACGAAATTCAGAAAGTAGAAGAAATAGATTATGAAACAATCAAAGAATTAGTTGAAACAAAATATGTAGAAGAATTTCGCAGTCGTGCTATGAATCCCGAAAATCCACGTGTAAAAGTTGGTGCTCAGAATCCGGATGTTTATTTCCAGGGTCGTGAAACTGTGAATAACTATTATGATGCTACTCCGGGAATCGTTCAGGAATATATGGATAAAGTTGCTAAGGTTATTGGACGCCAATATCATCTGTTCGATTACGTTGGAGCTCCTGATGCTGAAAATATTATTATTGCTATGGGCAGCAGTATTGAAACTATTGAAGAAACAATTAATTACCTTAATGCAAAAGGTTCTAAACTTGGTTTAATTAAAGTACGTCTTTATCGTCCGTTCTCAGTTCAGGCTTTTGTTGATGCAATTCCAGCCAGCGTCAAGAAAATCGCTGTTTTAGATAGAACAAAAGAGCCGGGTTCAATAGGAGAACCGCTTTATCTCGATATCGTTGCAGCTCTGAAAGATCGTCATGATCTCACTATTATCGGTGGACGTTATGGCCTTTCTTCCAAAGAATTTATACCTTCCATGGTAAAAGCAGTTTACGATCATCTGGATGGAAAATGTACTCATAATTTCACTGTTGGAATTAATGATGATGTAAGCCATTTGTCACTTGAAATTAAAGAAGATATCAACACTCTTCCAGAAGGAACGATCAGTTGTAAATTCTGGGGTTTAGGATCAGACGGAACTGTTGGTGCCAACAAAAACTCTATCAAGATCATCGGTGATAATACAGAACTTTATACACAAGGATATTTCCAATATGATTCAAAAAAATCTGGTGGAATCACCCGTTCTCACCTGCGTTTTGGAAAGCAGCCGATCCAATCACCATATCTATTAACAGATGCAGATTTCATCGGTTGTCACAATCAAGCTTTTATTAGCCGTTATGACTTATTGGAAGGCATCAAGGATAATGGAGTATTCCTGCTGAATTCAAACTGGGAAGGAGATTCTGTTTTTGATAATTTTACAGAAGATATGCAGAAAACTATCATTGAAAAGAAAATTAAAATTTATAATATTAACGCGTTGAAGATCGCTAATGAAGTTGGTTTAGGATCTCGCATCAATACTGTGATGCAGACTGCTTTCTTCCTTATATCCGGTGTACTGGAAAGAGAAGAAGCGATCAAGATGATCAAGAAAGCTACTGAAAAAGCTTACAAGAAAAAAGGTCAGAAAATAGTTGAAATGAACTGGAATGCAATTGATAAAACCAACGAAGCTTTGATTGAAATTCCTGTTCCAAGTGAATTACCCGAAAAATCAGTAGAAAGTAAAAAACTTGTACCAGACGATGCTGATGATTTCACCAGAAATGTGATCGAAAAGATCATGCGTGAAAAAGGTGATTCAATTCCTGTTTCTCATATGCCTTTCGATGGTTTTGTTCCATCTGGAACAACTAAGCTTGAGAAACGTGGAGTTTCTCCGTTCGTTCCTCATTGGATCACGGAAAAATGTATTCAGTGTAATCAATGTTCGTTAATATGTCCTCACGCTGCTATCCGACCAAAACTTATTACTGAAGAAGATCTGAAAGATGCTCCTGAAACATTCCGCTCAATTCCTGCTATGGGCAAAGATAAAGATACTTACAGATATACGATGCAGGTTTACATAGAAGATTGTCAAGGTTGTGAAAACTGTATACTGGAATGTCCGAAAGCAGCTTTAGTAATGAAACCTATCGAAGAGGAACGAGAAAAAGGTGAAGCAGATAACGCTCTCTTCTTCGATTCATTGCCAACAGATGTGATGGGCTCAAACAGCGAAACAACTGTTAAAGGAAGTCAATTCAAACAGCCACTGCTTGAGTTCTCCGGAGCTTGTGCCGGTTGTGGTGAAACTCCTTACGTTAAACTGATCACTCAACTTTTTGGTGATAGAATGATCGTTGCAAATGCTACAGGTTGTTCTTCCATCTGGGGTGGAACTTTCCCGACAATTCCATATTGTAAAAACAAGAACGGTCACGGTCCAACCTGGGCAAACAGCCTTTTTGAAGATAATGCAGAATATGGTTTTGGAATGAGCCTGGCAATGAATTCTAATAGAAGACAGCTCAAAACCAACGTTGAAATTCTAATGGAAAAAGAGATTACAGCAGAATTGAAAGAAGCCTTCCAATATGCACTGGATAACTGGGATGCAACTGATGAAGCTGCAAAAGCCAATTCAACAAAAATCCAGGAACTTCTGAAGAAAGAAGTTGAGCTTCCATGCTGCGAGGGCAGATTAGATACAATTAAGAAAGTAATTGAACTGCAGCACTACTTCATTACAAAATCTGTTTGGGCATTTGGTGGTGACGGCTGGGCCTATGATATTGGCTACGGCGGTGTAGATCATGTGATGGCTTCCGGTCGAAATATGAACATCCTTATCATGGATACAGAAGTTTACTCAAACACTGGTGGACAAGCATCTAAAGCAACTCCGCTTGGATCAGTTGCCAAGTTTGCAGAATCCGGTAAGAACACTGTGAAGAAAGATATGGGCATGATGATGATGAGCTACGGCTATGTATATGTAGCTTCTATTGCAATGGGTGCAAACAAAGTGCAAGCTCTTAAGGCAATCCGCGAAGCAGAAGCTTATAATGGACCATCAATCATCATGGCTTATGCACCATGTATCAATCACGGTGTAGATATGACCAGAACTCAGCAAGAAGAAAAGAAAGCTGTTGATACAGGTTATTGGCTGCTTTATCGCTACAATCCTGAACTGAAGAAAGAAGGAAAGAATCCATTTATTCTGGATTCAAAAGAACCTACACTGCCAGTTGGTGACTTCCTGAAAGGTGAAGGACGCTACACTGCTCTGGAAAGAACCTTCCCTGAAAAAGTTGAAGGCTTCCGAGCTGAATTCGACAAATATGCAAAAGAACGCTATCTGAAATATAAAAAGATGGCAGACGAATAGGAACTCTTTGCAGTTTTTCTTCGATGAAGAGAAATTGCAGAGAAGCAAGAAGATAAAACGTAAATTAACACGGATGTACGCTGATAATAAAAACCTGCCGGATATTGATCTGGCAGGTTTTTTTTATGCTCTCCTTCGTAAGGGGAGATGTCGAAGACAGAGGGGTTTTGATTTGAAATGGAAAATTTCTTAACTTTAGAATCTAAGAATGGATTCAGCAAACCCCCTTTAATTCCCACTTACGAAGGGGGACGGAAAAATTGGAGCGTAGATGAAAACAGATAGCACAAAATCTAAAATTACATTCCAGCCAATTGGCATAATTCATACACCATTTTCAAAAACACAAAACATGCCCAGACAGCCATACATGGATTCTAATACAAAAGGAATGATTGAGATATTTCCTGAATTTCAGGAAGGTTTGGAAGGTCTGGAAGCAGGTAAAAAAATTGTACTTATTTTTAATTTCCACCTTTCCATTGGCTATGATCTGAAAGTTATTCCATTCAGACAAACGGAGTTAAAAGGTGTATTTGCTACAAGAGCTCCGCATCGTCCGAATGCAATTGGGTTATCGATTGTAAACCTGAATAAAATTGAAAATAACCTGCTGCACATTTCTAATATTGACATGATCGACGGAACTCCTCTTTTAGACATCAAGCCGTTTATAGAAGATAGAATGATGTAATTATCTTACTGTCTTATACAAAATTTGGTTATTAACAAAAAGCGGTTAGAATTTCATAAAAATGGATATTTAATTAGATGGGAAAAATTAACGTTTTATCGGAAGAAGTAGCAAATAGAATAGCTGCTGGAGAAGTAGTTGAACGTCCGGTTTCTGTTGTTAAAGAATTAGTTGAAAATTCAATTGATGCAGGCTCAACCAAGATCACAATTCAAATCGAGGATGGCGGAAAACGATTAATACAGGTCACAGATAATGGTACTGGAATGAGTGAAGATGATGCCATGCAATGCTTTGAACGTCATGCTACAAGTAAAATTAGAACAGTAAGCGACATCTTCAATATTTCCTCTTTAGGTTTTAGAGGTGAAGCTCTGCCAAGTATTGCATCAGTAAGTAAACTGTTATTAATTACGCGAAATAACGAAAGCGAAATGGCTGCTCGAGTGGAGTTTGATGGAGGAAGATTAAAAGATTTCTCTAAAACCTCTGGAAATGTTGGCACAACTATTTCTGTTAGAAAGTTATTCAGCAATGTACCGGCCAGGAAGAAATTCCTTAAAACCACTCCTGTTGAATATAAGCACATTCTCAATTATATTCATTACCAGTCTATTCTGTACCCGGAGATTCATTTCCGACTTCTGGCCGATGGAAAAGAAAAACTTAACTATCCATCAGTTGTCGATAAAGATAAGCGATTCCAGGCTGTGTTTGGGAGTGATTTTCTGCAGAGAGATTTGAT
>QMNP01000083.1 GCA_003647825.1 Candidatus Cloacimonadota bacterium | reverse complement strand
TGGCAGCTTCAGGACCTTTTGAAGGACATCTGCAAAGACCATCTGATGGGAAAACTCCGGTAAAAGTAGCCTGGATTCAATGTGTAGGCAGCCGTACAGAAGACTCACATATGCCGTATTGCTCTTCTGTTTGCTGTATGTATGCTATGAAAGAAGCCATTATTGCCAAAGAGCATGTTAATACTGTAGAACCTACAATTTTCTTCATGGATATTCGAGCGCATGGAAAAGATTTTGATAAATATTATGATAAAGCAAAAGCCTCTGGGGTAACATTTAAACGAGGTAGAATTGGTAAAATAAAAGAGAATAAGAAAAATGAAAACCTGCAATTGTATCATGTGCTGGAAAATGGTGAACTTCAGATCGAAGAATTTGATCTGGTTGTTCTTTCTGTAGGTCTTCATCCACCCAAAGATGTTGTAAAACTTTCTGACAGTCTGGGTGTGCGTTTGAATGAATATAATTTCATCGATCACCTGGGGATCTCTCAAATTGAAACAACCAGACCTGGAGTATTCGTATGCGGTCCGGCTGTTTCTCCCAAAGATATTCCAGAAACAGTGATGCAGGCATCTGGCGCTGTGGCTGGAGCTGCCGAAATACTGGCTGATGTACGCGGCACGGAAATAACAGAAAAAGTATATCCGCCTGAGAAGAAGGTTACCGGACAAAAGCCGCGAATCGGTGTTTTTGTGTGCCATTGCGGTATAAATATTGGCAGCATTGTAGATGTGCCAGGTGCGGTTGAATTTGCTAAATCATTACCCAATGTGGTTTATGCTGGAGAAAATCTTTTCACATGTTCGCAAGATACACAGATAAAAATGAAAGAGATCATCGAAGAATATAAATTAAACAGAGTTGTGGTGGCTTCCTGTTCTCCAAGTACTCACGAAGCTCTTTTCCAGGAAACGATGCGCGAAGCTGGTTTAAATCCTTATCTGTTTGAAATGGCAAATATTCGTAATCAATGTAGTTGGGTACATCGTGATGATCATGCAAAAGCTTCTGAGAAAGCTAATCGCTTGATAAAGATTGCACTTGGGAAATCAAGATTGCTTAAACCTTTACATGCTATATCGCTTGATGTTACTCAGAAAGGTCTGGTTCTGGGTGGCGGTCTGGCCGGAATGACAGCAGCTCTTTCTATTGCTAATCAAGGTTTCGAGGTAGCTCTTATTGAACGTGCAGAAAAACTTGGTGGTAATTTGAATGGTCTATATCACACATTAGATGGCCATAGCGTTCCAGCCTTCCTGCAGGATTTGAAAGATCAAATTGATGATAATCCCAGAGTGAAAGTATATTTAAACTCCACTATTAAAGAAATGGATGGCTATATTGGGAATTATAAAACTACATTTCTTCATAAGAAAAAAACAATTGAATACAAACACGGTATCATCATTATAGCTACAGGTGCCAATGCATCCGAACCCAAAGATTATTTGTATAAACAAAATAAGAATATTCTTACTCAAAGAGAATTGGAACATGCTCTGGAAGAAAACGAAAAAGAGTATAAAAAAGTTAAAAATACTGTCTTCATTCAATGCGTTGGTTCGCGCGATGAGGAGCATCCATATTGCTCGAGAATTTGTTGTTCTCAGGCAGTTAAAAATGCCATAAGATTAAAAGAATTAAATCCAAAAATGGATGTTACGGTGCTTTATCGTGATATTAGAACATTTGGATTCTACGAAAAATATTATCAGCAAGCTAGGCAGATGGGTGTTGTTTTCATTCGTTATACTGAAGACGCAAAACCACAGATCGAGATTGATAGTAAGAAGATTGTATTCAATGAAAATGGATTGATCGTTAAATTAAAAGATCATGTGCTGGGAACTGAGATTGATTTAACACCAGAGAAGATAATTTTATCTCCGGCAATTATCCCGCAGGAAGATGTTGACACTATATCGCAAATGTTAAAAATCCCTCTCAATGAAGATAAGTTCTTTATGGAAGCACATGTGAAGCTGCGTCCCGTAGATTTCTCGGTTGAAGGAATTTTCCTGGCTGGATTGGCTCATAGTCCTAAAGGAATGGAAGATACAATCTCTCAAGCCAAGGCAGCAGCTGAACGGGCATGTGCCATAATCAGTTCTAAAGAATACATTTCAGAAGCAAATATTGCTCGAGTAGATCATGATACTTGTGCTGGCTGTGGAATGTGTGTGTCTGTTTGCCCTTATGGAGCTCCAGAGCTTATTTGGTCAAATGGGAAAGAATATGCCTATGTTAATTCTGCTCTATGTAAGGGCTGTGGAAGTTGTGCTTCCGTCTGTCCTTCTGGTGCAATGCAGCAGCTGGGTTATAGGGAAGAACAGCAATTGGCAATGTTAAATGAAGCATTGGAAATTTGGTAATAAAACCAATATTCAGATTTTCTTCATTCTGGAATTATCCAATAATTTCATAAAATATAAATTTTTAATTTAAGAGGAGAATTACCCAATGAAAACAGGGGTTTATCTTTGTCAGTGTGGTGGGAATATATCAAACACCATAGATCTACCGAAAATTGCAAAACATGTTAAGGAAAAAAAAGGTGATATACTGATCCAGGAAAACTCACATATGTGTTCCGGAGCCGGTCAGAAATTAATTATTGATGATATTAAAAATCATGGATTAGAGAAAGTTGTAGTAGCTGCCTGCTCTCCTCATTTCCATGAAAAAACATTCCGAGCAGCTTTGCAGAAAGCCGGTTTGAACCCATATGTTTTGGAAATCTCTAATTTTCGGGAACATTGTTCATGGGCTCATAAAAATGAACCTGAAATAGCTACTGAGAAAGCTAAGGATATTATTGATGCTTCCATTGCTAAAGTAGAATTGGATTTTCCGCTGGAAGAAAAAAAGATGCAGATGGGAGATGAAGTTCTGGTTATAGGTGGTGGTATTGCCGGTATTCAAACATCTCTTGATCTGGCTGATGCCGGTAAAAAAGTAACCCTTGTTGAAAAACAACCAACTTTGGGCGGGAAGATGGCGATCCTTACCAAAACATTTCCAACGGAAGATTGTGCTGCCTGTATCATTTCTCCCAAAATGGCTGCCGTACAAGATCATCCGAATATTACACTTTATACAAATTCTGAAATTGAAAGTATTGCCGGTCATAGATTGCATTTCGAAGCAAAGATCAAGAAAAACCCGCGCTTTATTCTCGATACTATAGATATGGATCAATGTCTTATTTGTACAAAGTGTGTGCAGGAGTGTCCTATTGAGCAACCAAATTATTGGGAACAGGGTATTATGAATCGTAAGGCGATTTACATTCCGGCTCCACATGCAATTCCTTATAAATATTTAATAGATAAAGAAAACTGCCTTCATTTCAAGGACGGTTCATGCAGTATATGTGCTGATGTATGTCCTCAGAAGGTTATTGATTTTGAACAGAAAGCAGAGTTCATAGATGTAGCCGTAGATAATGTAGTAGTTGCTACAGGATATGATATATATGATGCAACAGAAAAGACAGTCTTTGGCTATGGTAAATATAAAAATGTTGTTTCTGCTTTGGAAATGGAAAGAATTGTAGATCATATTTCAGAGAAAGAACCGCCCAGAGAAGTGGGAAAGAGAGTTGCATTTGTGCAATGTGTCGGTTCGCGGGATAAACAGATCGGTCGTGAATATTGCTCTCGTGTCTGCTGCATGTTCTCTGTTAAATTGGCATCTTTGCTGAAACAGGCAAAACCGGAAACAGATATTTATATTTTCTATACTGACCTTAGAGCTTTCGGCAAAGGTTATGAAGAATATTATAAACGATCTCAGGAAATGGGAATTAAATTCGTGAGAGGAAAACCTTCTCATTTTACTGAAGATCCCGATACAAAACAAGTTATAGTTACCGTGGAGGATACTCTTTCGCGTGATATTATTCAGAGTGAATTTGATCTGGTTGTATTAGCGAATGGTATGGGATTAAGTGCTGCTTCCGAGCCTATTGCCGATCAACTAAAACTTGCTAAAAGTGATGATGGCTTTTTCAAGGAAGCTCATCCTAAATATCGTCCGGTGGATACTTTGGTAGAAGGGATTTTCCTGGCAGGAACTGCACAAGGACCCAAAGATATCCCAGATACAGTAACTCAAGCCAGTGCTGCAGCCGGACGTGTGTTAGCAACTTTAGCACAGAAAGAATTTTCCCTTGATCCTGTTCTTGCATTTGTTCATCAGGATATTTGTGATGGCTGCAAGCAATGCTTGAATGAGTGTCCTAAAAAGGCCATTTCGATTAATGCTGATGGCAAAGCTGAAATAAATGAAGCTCTTTGCCTGGGGTGTGGAAGTTGTCTAGCAAGTTGTCCGATTGAAGCAATTGATTTGAATTATTTTACAAATGACCAAATGTATGCTCAGATCGAGGCATCGCTCAGTAATAAAAAAGAAGGTGAGAAGAGAATCCTGATCTTTGCTGATGAAAATACGGTTTATCGCCTGGCAGATGCCTGCGGAGTTCGTAAGATGAAATATTCTACTGATTCCAGGATCTTTAGAATTCCAAGTGGAAGCAGGATGACTTCCAATCTGATAAAATTTGCTCTATCCAAAGGTGCAGATGCAGTTATGATCGGTGATAGCCCTGAAAAAAGTTCACGCTTTGCCTGGGCAAATAATGTAACGAAGGAAAATATTAAACAGGTTCAATCAGCACTAAATGATTTACAGATCGAACCTGAAAGATTGATCTTTAAAGAATATAGTGCCGGAGAGTTGGCAAGGTTCACAAATGATGTGGATGCAATTGCAGAATTTCTGGGAACTATAGCTCCGATCCCCAATGAAACAAGAGATAAACTTTTTACAGCAGTGAGAGGTGAATAATGGCAAAATTAATAAAACTTGATGATAAAGGTGTAGAATTCTTAGATAAGATAATGGAATTAAGTGGTGAGACTATTACACTTTGTGATCAATGCGGAACCTGCTCAGGAGGATGCCCGTTCATTGCTGAAATGGATGTGAATCCTTCTCAGATAATGCGTCAGGTAATGATTGGGCAAAAAAATATAATGGAAAGCAAAACGATGTGGATTTGTGCATCATGTTTCACCTGTACAGTTCGCTGTCCACGTGAACTTGATGTTTCAAAAGTAGCAGAAGCATTACGCCAGGTAAAATTACGTGAAGCAATAGATTTTATTGATATTGAAAAGATCTCTGAAGAAGAAGCCAGGATACTTCCCTCAATTGCAATTGTGGGTGCTTTCAGGAAATTTACCGGATAAGGAGACAAAGAAAATGAAATTACCATATTTCCCCGGTTGCACATTAAAAACAACTGCAACAAATTTGGAAATTCCTGCTTTGGAAGTTGCAAAAAGACTTGGAATAGAGATGATTGAGCTTGATCGTTGGAACTGTTGCGGAGTTGTTTCCTATCTGGTTAGTGATGATCTAATGAAGCATTTGGCACCTGTAAGAAATTTCTTGCGAGTACAGGAAATGAATGCAAAAGGTATTGTGGAAAACGAAAACCGTCTGGTTACACTCTGCTCAATGTGTTACAATACACTTAGCCTATCCAATAAACGTATGCAGAAAAATCCTGATGATCTGCAGAAGATCAATGATTTCATGCATCGTGAAGAAACCAAATATGACGGCAGCGTGGAAGTTGTACATTTATTACCGATTATTCGTGAACTCGGTTGGGAAGCAGTAAGGAAACAGGTGAAGAAACCACTGAAGAATATTAAAGTTGCTTCCTATTACGGATGTATGCTTTTACGACCAAAAGATGTTGGGATCGATGATGCAGAGGATCCAAAGATATTAGAGGAGTTAGTAAGTGCTCTGGGTGGTGAAACAATAGATTGGGACAGCGGCAGCAGATGCTGCGGTAGTTATCACACTGTGAATAACAAAGATATTGTTGTTAACCTTTCAAAAGGGATCATTGATGATGCTCGAAAAAATGGAGCAGATGTTATTATTACTTCCTGTCCGCTTTGTGCTTTTAATCTTGATTCGAGACAAAAAGATATAATGGAAAAATATCCTGAGTTCGAGTCAATGCCGGTTGTATTTTTCAGTCAATTAATGGGTGCTGCATTCGATATAGAAAAGGAGAAACTGGGTTGGGAAGCCAATTACATCTCTCCTGAGATATTGTTTAATTACTAATTTAAAATAGATTATATTAACTGATTCTACTGGATTTATCTGTGGAATCAGTTATTATTTTGTCGTAAGCATCAACGAACAATTTTAGATAATCATAGGTTTTATCTACATCTTCATCCGGAATTAATTCCAATACTTCCTTTTGAAATTGATTTAGCTTATATTTCGTATTTTCTGCCATTTTAGTACCTTCTTCTGTAATTCTGGCAAACCAACTACGACGGTCATCTTCACTATGATATCTTTCTACAAATCCCATACGCACAAGTTTGTTTAAAACTCGTGTAACTTTTGCATTGGAAATCTCATACATTTTAGCTATTTCACGCATCCTGAGTGGACGGTTGATCTTATGTAAAAAACGTAATAACGCACATTCGATATCTCCAATTACCACGCATAAAGTATAGGAGTTGTCTCTTTCATGAAAAAGCTGTTGCAACCTTGCTGTTAATTCAATAAAATCCTGAGGATCTTTCATTATTACTTCCTATTTTTTTTCATTTTATATGCGTTTGAATTTATGGGGCTTATCTTTGTCAATATTAATTTTACGCCCGCTGAAATGTTTTCACCTATTATGAAACTAATAATTTTAAAGAATTGTAGTTATAGTTCAGGAAGTTAAGGTAAAATTATTTTTGACAATATGTTGATGTT
>QMNP01000082.1 GCA_003647825.1 Candidatus Cloacimonadota bacterium | reverse complement strand
GAGTATTCTGAAGGTAAAATTGAAAGAAATTAATAAAATCAATTGATTATTGTACAACACCAAACTATTTCTTTGAAAGAAAAGAATTTTTATTACCCAATCTTATAATGCAAATTTTATATATCACTTTTAAAATATCTGTAATATTTAAATTAGTGATATGCAAAAACCTTATAACAGGGACGCTGTAATCTCGCGATTTACATATTTCAGAAATTACGAACAACAGAAGATGTCTGCCAAATTTTAAAATTATACGAAAGAAGGTGTTAAATACATTATCACAAGTTTACATAATGTACATTATCATAGGATTGTGAAGTGATGTTTCGGCTCCTTCCCCTTTTTGAAAAACCGTTTCTAAGCGACGATCTCATGTTCGGTAATGTAAAATCACATCTTTAAATTTGGATTTAGCTCAGACATTGTTAATATTCTATAAAAGAAAGACCAATATTGAGGGTTAAGTATTGAAAATTACCCAGAATGTTTTATGGGTTTTTTGTTATTAACATAAGAACAATTAAAATATTTCAGGAATAATGTGTTAAGAAACTCGTAAATAAAATTAGTATTAAAAGTTTAATAAACTTATGGTAATAAAAGATTTAATCTTCAAAGAATGGATTCAGCTCTTCGACTTCTTCAGCTTGCAGGATCTCGAAAACTTCTTCTGATGACTTAGCTTTTATAATCTGTTGTCTGATATGCGGATGATGGCCAAAGATCTTGGCAATGTTAGCTAATACATGTAAGTGTAATTCGTGGTTACCTTTAGGTGTAGCTATCAGGAAAATAATCTTCACAGGTTTCCCATCGATAGAATCCCAGTTTATACCTTTTCGGGAAACTCCGATTACACCCTGGATTTTGGGACCACTTTCAATAATTGCGTGCGGAATTGCCAAATTATCACCAATTCCTGTGGAAATATCGTTCTCACGAGATATGATAGAATGCTTTAAGTCAGCTAAGCTAACTTGTTCTGTTTTATGCGTTTTATATAAGAACTCAGCCATCTCATTCAAGGCTTCCCACTTGTCAACATTCTCCAGATCAATTTTGATGAATTCTTCTTGCAGGAAGTCCATTAATCGTAACCTGTTCTTATTTTCTTCTCCAGCTCTTTTAATGGCTAATCCGGTAAAGATCGGACCAAGAAGCTCATTTACGATAACAGCTGTTAGAACGATAGTAGTTACATCAGATGCATATTCAGCCAGAAAGACATCATTTTCAATGAGCAATATAAGCCCAATAGCAACTCCTGCAATCGGATACAAAGCCAGTCCAATATTTTTTCTGATGGTTTGAATGCTTCCGGCTACGATAGATCCAAGTGTAGGCGCCAGGGTCTTCCCTATTAATCTGGTAACGATCAAGATCAAACCTGCCGCACCAGCATATTTCGCTGCGGTCAGATCCAGATGCGTTCCTGCCAGTACAAAAAACAACGTAAACACTTCTACTTCAATATCTTTAAATGCGCTGAAAAGTGTCTTCCGATATCGTGAAAAATTAGTAATGATAATACCTAATATCAGGCTGGAGAGAATTCCGGAAAGATGCAGAAATTCAGATGTTCCAACTGTTATTACAATCGCTAAAATGACTAATGCCATAAAAGATGATCGGATCTTACGTTTTTCAGTTGCGTAGATCAAGGCAAATCCTACGAAACCACCGATTAACAAGCTTTCTAAAAGAAGTATAAATGCCTTTTCAAAAGTAGCAAAAACTTCTATATGACCGGTTCCAAACTTATAATAAAGAAAGTAATAAGCTATATAAAAGACAAAAATTGTGAGAACATTATTTATAGCTACAACAGCCAGTAGTGTTTTTGTGAAAATACCCTTGGCTCTTTTTTCACGCACTATATGCAAAGTAGAACCAGGAGCTGTAGTTATGGAAATTACTGCAATTAATAGGCTTACAGGCAATGAAAGTTTTCCTATATAATGCAGTGCCAGAAATACAAGGAGCGGGGTAATAGCAACATCAAAAATCGTAATCAGGAAGATACGACGCCCGGCATTATGTAATTTGCGGAAACTGAGATGACTTCCAATGATAAATCCAATGAATCCTAATGCAAAGTTAGTTATCGATTCAAAGCTGCTGAAAGCGCTTTCATGGAAGATATTTAGTACGTAGTGACCTATGAACACACCACCAATGATCTGGCCTGTGACAGTAGGAATTCGGATCTTTCTTGCTAAACGCGAAAATATGTAACCCGTTAATAGTATTACAGCCAGAACAATTAATGGGTTTGGATCTGTAATTAGTACTGTTTCACGCTGCAGCCAGAGCTTTATGTGATTAATAATCTGTGTCATATAACAGTGTTTATTACTTTATATGGATAAATACTTTATGAAACTCTTTATGAGAATATACTTCAAATCATTTCTCCGCGTAAAGTCCAACCCATAGCATCTACGATTTTCACTTTTACGAATTTACCGATCAAAGATTTATCACCAGGAAAAACTGTAATTTTAAAGTCGCGGCTCTTCCCCGCCACTTCCAGCTTCGATTTCTTGCTTATCTTCTCTACATAGATCTTTTTTGTCATACCAATTTGGTCTTGATATTTCTGCAAAGTTATTTCCTGCTGCAGGTCTATGAGTTTCTGAAGTCGTTTTAAACGTATTTCTTCCGGCACTTGATCGGTATATTCTGCAGCTTTAGTTCCTGTTCTTGGCGAATATTTAAAAGTAAATGCATAATCAAACTTGATTTTATTCATCAGATCAAAAGTTCGCTGGAATTGTTCTTCAGTCTCACCGGGAAAACCTGCAATAATATCTGTAGTGATGGCAATCTGCGGCATCGCCTGGCGTAATTTTTGAACAATATTGTAAAAATGCTCTGCAGTGTAACCGCGATTCATACGTTTTAAAATCTCATTATCACCACTTTGCATGGCCAGATGCAGATGCTCACATACTTTCTCTGAATTTGCCATAACTTCAATAACTTCATCCGAAAGATCTTTGGGGTGTGATGTAACAAACCTTATCCGATTAACTGTTTCAATTTTATTTGCTTTTCTCAGCAGTTCAGCGAAATTCACATTTTCGTAATTGTAAGAATTCACATTCTGGCCCAGCAGAGTAACATCCTTAAATCCTTTTGAGCTAACATTATGAATTTCTTTAATGATCGCATCAACGGGTCTGCTGCGTTCTCTTCCTCGAGTATAAGGCACAATGCAGTAAGAACAGAAGTTGTTACAACCTCGCATTATTGTTACGAAGGCATTAAATTTACCCGTATGGAGCGGATAAAGTCCTTCATATACTTCTTTATTGTTTACGATGGTTTCACTGCTGAAATCTGGATTTTCGAAAAGATTTGTAATGATTTCCGGTAGTTTTTTATATTGATCAACTCCAACCACAAAATCCAATCCGTTGTTCTTATCTTTTAGATTCTCTCCCAAACGCTGTGCCATACAGCCGATCACACCAATTTTAAGCTGCTTCTTAGTTTGTTTTCGGCTCATTTCATTATTTATACGGCCAATAACACGATCTTCTGCATGCTGCCGCACAGAGCAGGTATTGAAGATTATCACATCTGCCCTATCGATATCATCTACAATATTATGATCATGATCATTTAGAATTGAGCTGACGAGTTCGCTGTCGGCCACATTCATCTGGCAGCCGTAAGTTTCTATAAAAATATTCATTTATTAAATCCAATCCTTAAATTAATCTTCGCCTATCACCCAACAGAACAATGTCTCGCAGAGCTTCTGTATTTTTGGCTTTAAGCCATTTCTTTTCAAAATTTACGTCCTGCACGATCTGAGCAATAGCTGCCAAAGACTGCAAATGGAAATTCCGCTCATCACGGGTTCCATAAATTACAAAAACAATATGAACGTTTTTTGTTTCTTCATTAAAGTTAATTCCTTCCTTGCATCTTGCCAGAAGAATATTGAACTTTTTTTCTCCATCAATAATGATATGAGGAATTGCCAGAGATTCTGTAAGTACTGTGGAACTTTCAGCTTCTCGTTCAACTAACTTATCATAGAAGTAATCATAGCTCTTATCTATTTCACTGCACACTTTATCTGCTACAATTTTAAAGAATTCCTCTTTAGATATTGCTTTCTCAATGTCTAGAACAACCGCATTTTCAATAATTTTATCAAATCGATCTTTTTGAATATCATCTCTTTCCTGGATGATCTCTTTCAGTTCAGTATCCAATGATGTTGTCCCCAAATCTTTTGCTTTGATACGTTTAACCAGTTGTAGAAGTGCGGACTCTTTATTTGCACGGATACTACCGTAAAACCAATACCAGGCAAGGCCTATCAACATGAAAACAGAAGTAAGAATCAAAGGCATGGAACCCATTTCCACGATTATGAAAATATATGCTAAAATGGCGATAATTTGCATCCAGGGATAAAGTGGACTTTTGAATTTAGGACGATAATTTTGGATGCCGCTTTCCCGCATGATTATAACAGATATATTTGCAAAGATATACAGCAGTAACATCATTGTAGATGCAGTTTTAACAAGTGTTTCCAAAGACAAAAAAATTACTACAATTATAAATATACTAGTAAATAATATTGCGTTTACAGGTGTTTTGGATCTTTTACTTACTTTTCCAAAGAAGGATGGAAGTAGGTTATCCTGACTCATGGCCATGGGATTACGGGATGATGCCATTATACCGGCATTTGCTGTAGAAAAAAAAGCCAGAAGCGCAGCTATAGAAAGCAGATACACACCTGGTTTACCTGCAAAAGCCGCTGCCCCATCACTTATAGGAGTGAGGGTAAAATTCTTAGGAGCAGGCATTAATAGGTTATCACCTAATGCTCCAACAGTTACAAAAACAACTAATACATAAGCAATTGTAACAATTGTAAATGCCGAGATCATTCCAAGTGGAATATTTCGGGAAGGATTCTTCACTTCTTCTGCTACGCTGGCGATCTTGGTTAAACCGCCATAAGAGACAAATATTAATCCAGCTGTCATGAATAAAGATTTCAGATTTCCTTTCATAAATACATCGAAATGCCGATTATCAACTTGGGGAATTCCTTTTACAACATACCAAAACAGAAGGATCAGCAATCCAATAACCATATATACCTGCAAACGACCTGCATGCTTTGTGCTTCTTAAATTAATAATCGTAAAAATTATACAGAATATCACTGCAATTAGTTTAATTTGAAAGATAGTGATTTCAGGATAAATTATTGATGCAAATGCACCGATACCTACCAGAGCAAATGCACTTTTAAAAGCTAATGAAAACCAGGCAGAGATTCCAGCCAATGTACCAAAACCAGCGCCCATGCTGCGATTAATGAAGAAATAATCTCCTCCTGATTTTGGCATGGCAGTAGCCAGCTCTGCTTTGCTGAACATTGATGGTAGAACAAGAATTCCTGCCAGAAAATAAGCTATAATAACTGCAGGTCCCGATTTAAAATAGGCCAGTCCAGGTAAAATGAAAAGACCGGAGCTGATCATCGCTCCGGCTGCTATACTGAATACATCTATTAAATTCAATTCACGTTTCAGGTTGGCCATTTATTCTCCGGATAAAAAAAGTTAAAAAAGGATAAATTATAGAATTATTGAACTGCGTTTTTGCCTTTTTCTTTAGCTTTATAAAGAGCATCGTCAGCAGTTTTAATACATTCGTGCAAACTAGTACCGGCTTCAAATTCAGCAACACCAAACGACATTGAAACATTTATTATATATTCTCTATATTCAAATTTGGTCTCAGAAATCTTCTTACGAATATTTTCCGCCAGAATTCTACCACCTTTGATCGCTGTTTGAGGTAGGATCATCAAAAATTCATCACCACCCCAGCGACCCACAAGGTCCTGCTTACGTAAAGCATGCTCTACCAGGCGACTGACTTCTTTAAGAACGAAATCACCTGCATTATGGCCATAAGTATCATTAACGTTTTTATAATCGTCAATATCGCAGATTATTATCGAGAAAACCTCATGACTACGCTCAATACGGAATTTCTCATAATTTATACTTTCCAACAAAGCTCGTCTATTGGCCAGAGTTGTAAGTGGATCTGTTCGGGAAAGAACTTCTAAACGACGGTAGGCGTCTGCTAATCTTTTTTCAGCTGCCTTACGCTCACGAATATTGCGCATGGAAGCGAGCATGGCTGTTTTACCATCCCAGGGGATTAAAGAAAAAATGATTTCAACAGGGATTAATTCATTCCTGGAATTGCGGAACTCCTTAATGATTACACCATCTCGAAAAGCAGCATTCAGCAGAAACTCTTTCTGCTTTTGTCTTTCGCTATTACTTATGAATAACTCATCAAAAACCTGACCAATAATGTCATCTTCTTGAATACTGAACATATCGAGAACAGCATTATTAACTTTTATGATGCGGCCGCTTTCAGAATCAATAACAATCTGACCATCAATAGTATGACGAAAAATGCCTTCGTAATTGTTTATATCTTCCACACATTCTCCATTAATAATCCGCTTTCAGCGTAATTTTATTAAAATTTACCAATCTTTTTTTATTTCACACGATATTAATAATTATTTACAAATTCATGTCAAGAAACATCTATTTTTCATTTTTCTATTTTATATTAAAAATTAAACACGAATTAAATAATTTAAGAAACTTCACTACCAGATTTTACGTCCTTTTCAGGAACAAGAATTGTGAGTTTATCCTCATCTTCCGCAGCCAGGATCATTGCCTGAGATTCAATTCCCATTACTTTTCGCGGTTGCAGGTTAATGAGCATTGGAACCTT
>QMNP01000081.1 GCA_003647825.1 Candidatus Cloacimonadota bacterium | reverse complement strand
TTATAAATATGTTTTTCCATAATTCATCCTTTTGCTTTGTCCTTATGCTTCGATATATCCCGAAAGTTTTCGGGACACTCAGCATGACAGGACTAAAACTACATTAAAAAAATAAGCTGATAAATATTTGAAAATATACAATTTTCAATATTAAATTTTAAATTCTGTTACTTAGCATCCCAAGGATAGACTATCCAGTTGTTTCCGGCAAATTCACCCACAAAATCAGGTTTAAAAACGCTTTGATCCTTTAAATGTAATACGGTAGTATGGAGAGTTTTGGGTTCTTTAGAAAGAATATATTCCACGGCTTTCACAAAGGTTCCACCCGAATCTGCAACTTCATCTACAAGTAATATATTTTTTCCTTTGATATCGAGGTTTGCAGGGAGTTCCTGCACGATAAGAGTCTCACTGAGAAGTTTGTCACGGCTATCGTAATTCACAATTCCGATTGAAAAAAGGGGAAGAGGCAGGTCAGCTGAATGAGGAAGGAATGTTCTTAAAATTCTGGCAGGAATCCAACCTCCTGTGGCGATACTAACGATAAAATCAATTTTATTACCGGTCTTGGTAATTTTTTGAGCCATCGTTTTTACTAATTCATGAATTTGATCATAACTGTAACGGATCTTTTTTACTTCACTCATATCATATTTCCTTTTCTTCCATTTTCTCTTTTACTTCCCAATAAGAAAACCCTTTTCTGGTCAAGTAGTTAAGTATTTTTTCTTTTCTTTTTTCGCTTGGAAGGCTAACATATTTTCGAATTGCACGATCTAAATTTATATTCAGAAGATCTTCTTCGATTTCAAATGAAAACTGTTTATTCAGGCAGTTTTCTATAATTTCCGAATTTACTTTCTTTTCGCATAGTTTGTTTCTGATCTCCTGTTTGCTTTTACCTTTTTGCAGAAGATCATTAACCAGCATCTCAGCAAATCTTTCATCTTTCAAGAGGTTCAACTCTATTGCTTTTGCAAGCAGCTTTTCGATCAGGTCACTTTTTAGCGGAAGCAGTTTTAAAAAGATTTCACATTCCCGGGTAGATCGTTCTCGATAAGTTATAAAATTTAGTAATCTATCCCAACTGTATTTCTCGATTTCCAATAGAATTTTGTTTTTTTCTGTTTCGGGAAGATCATTTTCTATATCGGGATGCAGAGGAAAAAAACGGAGGATTTTAGCTGGTAAAATCCCCCAGATTTCTTCATTTACAGAAACAATATATGTAGCTTTGGTTTTATTTTTTAGTTTTATCTTCATCGTCCTCATCTTTTATCAGACCGAGGATTTCTTTTACTTGCTTTTCAATTTCCGTCTTTATTTCCAGGTTTTCCTGCAGGAAAGCTTTTACTTTTTCGGAACCCTGTCCGATCTTTGTTTCACCATACGAGAACCAGGAACCGCTTTTGCGAATAATGTCGTTCTTCACAGCAATATCAATCAGAATGTCAAAATGGGATATTCCTAAACCAAATATGATGGGGAACTCCACTTTTTTGAAGGGAGGAGCGAATTTATTTTTAACTATTTTTACACGAGTTATACTTCCTATTATCTCTGCGTCCGATCCAATTTTTTTTATCGAAGCTGCTTTGCGCACTTCAATGCGAACTGAAGAATAAAATTTAAGTGCTACACCGCCAGTCGTGGTTTCCGGATTTACATAGGATGGAACACCAATTTTCATTCTGGTCTGGTTAATAAAGATAACTGCTGTTTTTGATTTGCTGATAATTCCTGTTAGTTTACGCAGGGCTTGAGACATTAAACGTGCCTGCAATCCAACATGAGAATCTCCCATATTGCCTTCTATCTCTGCTCGTGGAACTAAAGCAGCTACCGAATCTATAACGATCAAATCAATAGCGCTGCTGCGAACCAGAGTTTCCACAATTTCCAGAGCTTGTTCGCCACCATCGGGTTGGGAAATAAGTAAGTTGTTGGTATCTACACCAATTTTGGCAGCATAAATAGGATCAAGCGCGTGCTCCACATCGATAAAAGCTACAACACCATCCTGTTTTTGAGCTTCTGCTACACAATGCAAAGCCAGAGTTGTTTTACCAGAAGCTTCCGGACCATAGATCTCGGTAACTCTACCACGTGGAATTCCACCAATTCCTAGAGCTGCATCCAGATTTATCGCTCCGGTAGGGATGGCGGGAATATCTTCGTTTGGTTTATCTCCCATCCTCATTATAGTGCCGATTCCAAACTGTTTATCAAGTTGGTTCAATGCTGTCTTTAAAGCTGATTCTTTATCTTTAGCTGCCATTTTTACTCCTTTGTAAAATAGTAATTTATAATCTCTTCATAGATGGGACCTTCCGATTTTAGAAAGCTTTGATATAAGCTTGCTTTCTCCACATCAAAATCCCCAATCTTTAACTCTGTAGTTAAAATTTCTTTAATGAAGAATTCTGGCAATCTTTTTTTTATTCTACCTAAAGTTATATGATATTTTAAAGGTTTTTTGTCGAGTTTGTAACCCATTTCGGAAAGTGTTTTTTTTATTTTTTTAGAAGCTGTAATTAATTTTTTTTCAGGTGATTGTAAACTAATCCAGATAATTCGAGGATCTCTTTGAGGAATTATTTTAAGTGTTGCATTAGAAAAAGTAATTGGTTGAATTTTTCCAAAAACATTTTCTATCATATCAGAAATCTCATTTAAATCATGTCGGTGTGTTTCTCCGATGAACTGAAAAGTAATGTGCAGATTTTCCGAAGCTACCCAATTAATTCCGTCATTATTAGCGGATTTCAAATGTGAGATCACTTTGCTTAATTCTGATCTAATTGGATCGGGTAGATCCAGAGCCAGAAAAGTTCTCATTTAAATTAATAAGATCTAATTAACGCTTGTAGCCAATATCCTGCAGGAATTTTTTACGGTTAGTTATATCTGTATCCAGTTCTATTCCTTTAGGAGAAAATCCATCGATAACTCCCAGCACACCATTTCCCTGTTCAGTTTTGGCTAAGATAACTTCCACGGGATTGGCTGTAGCACAAAAGATATTCGCAACTTCGCGACAATCTTTAATAGCGGGAAGCACATTGATAGGGAAAGCATTTTTCATCACTATCAGGAATGTGTGTCCTGCACCAATTCTGCGCTGGTTTTTAACAGCAATCTCCATCATTTCATTGTCTGTTCCTTCTTTGCGAACCAGGCAGGGACCTGAAGCTTCATTAAAGGCCAGGCCAAAAAGGATTCCAGGAAATGAATTTACCATTGCTTCGTAGAGATCTTCTACAGTCTTGATGAAATGAGACATACCAAAAATGATGTTGCAACCTTCCGGAAATTCAATCTTTTCTAAAATAAGTTCCATATTTCTCTCCGTAGCTTATTATTAAGCAAATTGTATATTTTCTGATAGTGCGTAAAGGTTTTTTTTTGCAAAAAAAAAGACCGTAACTGGGTCTTTTCATTAAATAAAGCTCCATTATCGGTCTTTCTTTATAAGCATAAAAAAATTATACAACTTTTTTAACTTTGTTTCCTTTCAAGCAAGAAGTACAAACCCTTACGGTTTTAACTTTACCATCAATCTCCGCCCTCATTTTCTGAAGGTTTGGATAAAACTTTCTTTTTGTCGCATTCAAAGCATGACTTCTATGATTTCCAGTCTGTGCACTTTTGCCACAAATATCGCATACTTTAGACATATTTCACCTTCCTAATCACTTAATTTTCATCAGGTTGGACAAAAAAAAATGTAACTACTCTACTGGCAAGGAATTTTATTTGATAATATGATTTCATAAATATAGCAGGAAAACAAATTATTGCTTGTCTTGAATTATGAATTGATAAATTTGTAATTAATTGAGGGATTATGGACAGGAACAAATTTGAAGATATTCTGAGGTCGGAAAACAAGAAGATCTTCAATTATCTTCTAAAGATCTCACGAAATAAAGAAGATGCCGAAGATATTCTGCAGGAAACTTTTCTGGCATTTTATAAAAAAATGGATGTAGTTGGTGATGAAACATACATTTCCTATCTTTATAGAACTGCTCATAATAAGGCTTTAAATCATATAAAAAAGAAAAATAGAAATAATAAATTCAGCAGCAACTACTCGGATATGGATTATATAGCAGAAGAAAAAAATGATTCAGAACCAGATGTGCAGAAGAGCATTTCGGTTAAGAAGGCTTTGGCAAAGCTTCCAGAGAAATATGCTATTTTACTTGAACTGCAATTTTATCAAAAGAAAAGTTACAAAGAAATAGCTGATATGCTGGAAATGAGTGTAGGAGCTGTTGACAGCAAACTTGTGCGAGCCAAAAAGAAACTAAAAAAAATAATTATGCAGGATTCCAGACAGAACGGAGTCTTTAAAGATAGAGGTGAAAAAAATGAAAAAGGAACAATGCAAATATTCGGATAAGCTGAACGCTTATATTGATGCCGAACTTTCAAAACACGATTTTGATAAAGTTAAAAAGCATCTGAAAAATTGTCATCTCTGCCAGCAAGAATTGCGTGAACTGATGAAAGTAAATTCATTTCTAAAAAATTATCAGGAAGAAGAATTAGCAGAATCAGTTATTCAAAATATTCTGAACAATGCAGATCAGATGAATCTAGATCCGCAGCGATTCCGCTTCAAACAAAGAGTGGTCAGTTTCTCTGTTGCTGCTTCAATTATTCTGTCATTTGCTACTGGAGTGCTTATGAGCAATCTTGCTTTTAGCCAGGATACCGAAACAACCAGTTTTGAACTTGGTCAATCGACTCTTTACAGCTATTTCGAAGGAGGTGAGTAGTGAAAAATAGAACAATTAAAATATTATTATTTGTATCTTTAGCTTTCAATATAGCTTTCCTGGGAGGAGGAGTTTTCAGATTTATGCAGATGAGAAAATTTCATTCCATCCATAAAAGAATTAAAAATGAAAAAGCAAGAAATTTTATGCAGCAAAGAAAAGAAATGGGCGGCCCGTTATTACGTGAGTTTCATCAGGCCAAAGATGATTTCATGAAAGCACTGGCTCAGGAGAACATTAATGAAGAGATGTTATTGGTTAAAGTTGATAGTCTGATTGCAAAACAAATTGCCATGGAAAGAGAAATTAGCAAAAGTATGATCGAATTGCGCCGACAGCTTTCACCCGAAGAGGCCAAAGATGTTTTTGGAAAGTTACGCAAATGGATGCAGTCACCGGAACATTTCGAAAGAAAAGATAAACATCCAGAACCTCATAGAAGATTTAAGAGAGATTGATCGCAAAAAAAAATATAGATGTGGTTGAATGAAATAAGAGTTATTATTTAACAAGAAATGGTCAGATTCCGAACAACGTGAATGGTACCAGTTGGGAATTGACTAACAAAATTAAGATGGAGGAAAAAATGAAAAGATCAGTAATAGTAATGGTGTTAATTGTTGGTGTGATGGCATCAATGGCAGCCTTTGAAAGAGATTGTGACGGTACAGAACGGGGTAGAATGCAGCACGATAAACAAGTGAAATTCTATGAAAAAGGAATGATGAAAAGAGATAGTGATCATTTTGGCATGATGCTGAAAGAACTTGATCTTACGGATGCCCAACAGGACAGAATTTCTGGATTGATGAGTGCCCATAAAAAGGAAATGATCCAGTTGAAAGCCGATATTGATACGAAATTAGTAGATAAGCGTGATGCTATGAAAGATCATGATTTTAACAAGATCAAAAAAATTACTTCTCAGATATTTGATTTGAAAGAATCTATGGAATTAAATAAAATAGAGAATCATGAGAAAATCTGGAATATCCTTACACCGCAACAACAGGAAAAAGCAGATGAAATGCATAAGGAACATCCCCAAATGATGCAGCATAAGAAAATGATGGAACACAATAAGTAGAAAAATACCTACTGCTTAACAGTTGGCAAAGATAAATAGGGCGATTTGCGAATCGCCCTTTTTATCAATAATTCATTATTCGGTAGCGTAAAGAGAACTGCGGCTAATTCTTAAATTTTTCATGGTAATCCGCAAACCAGATGTTCATAAAATCAGCAAGGTTTTTCGCAGATTATCTACACAAATTTCTACGTGATGCAGTTTATCGAATGTTATTTCTATGTCTTCAGCAGCTTTCTTACTTCTTCCAATTCTTTGATAATATTAGCTTTGGCGTTGTTTTTATCGACAGTAAAATTCAACTCAATCTGGGTTTTGTTTTTTTCAGATTCCTTAAGTTTACGGCGTACACCATCAATCGTGTAGCGTTGATTATAAAGCATATATTTAATTTTCTTTAGAAGTTCAATATCATCAGGGGTATAACGACGATTGCGACCCAAATTCTTCTTGGGTTTAACCTGAGGAAATTCTTTTTCCCAATAACGCAAAACATGCGCTTTCAAGTCCAGCAGGTTACAAACTTCTCCGATCGTATAATAAAATTTACTCATAATTTATGAACCATGAATTACACGAATTAAAAAATAATATTCTCTAGTTCCCAAGTTTGTCTTGGGAACATAAAGTGTGTTCTCTGTGTTACGAAGAAAAACTTCGTAACAAGAATTGAATGTTAGTTTCTTAAAGAATTTCATTTTCCAGATCCAATTCCTTTTCTTCTAAATCTTCTAACAATCATCCAAACTAACATAATTCCAGCTCCCAATACAAAAACAAATGGATAACGGGGAATGTAATTTGTAAAGAAAGTTTTATCCCGGCAAATTACAAGATCATGTGTGTGAACAGTCTGCTCATACAATTTCGATTTCCACAAGTATTCTCCAGAGGGAGATACAACCAGCGAAAATCCAGTATTGGCAGAGCGATAGATAGCACGACGAGTTTC
>QMNP01000080.1 GCA_003647825.1 Candidatus Cloacimonadota bacterium | reverse complement strand
GGAAGGTATTACCGATGTTAACCTGCTGAGCGAAACAAATGGGAAAGTAGTGGAAATCTATAAGAATCTAGGTGACTGGGTTAATAAAGGTGATGCAATCGGACGGGTTGACAACCTTGATGCAGAAAATCAATTAAAGCAGGCAGAAGCTGCACTAATGGCAAGTGAAGCTAATTTGGAATCAGCAAATATCAGCTTTCAAGTCTCGCAAAATTTATATGAAAAAGAGATGATCTCCGAAAGTGAATTCCTGCAATCTAAAAGTGCACAGAAAAACGCTCAAGCAGGATATAATGGACAATTAGCTTCTTTGGAAAGAGCTCGTAAGAATTTCGAGAATTCTGAATTTATTGCTCCTGTATCAGGTTATATTGCTGAATTGAATCTGGAAGTAGGTGAGATGGTAAGTGCGGGAAGACAAATCGCCGGCATTGTAAATTCCAAGAAATTGAAGATCAAAACTGGTGTGAGTGAATCGGATATTTCCTATGTGACAAAAGGTGATATGGTTATGATCAATTATAACGGGAAACAATATAAGGGAAAAGTTACCGGCGTAGGGATTCGTCCAGCCAGCGGTAGCAATAATTATCCTGTGGAAATTGTTTTAGAAAATCCCCAAAAGATTCTGTTTCCCGGCATGGTTATCGAAGGCCAGATCTATTCTCAAACTTTTGAAAATGTACTTTATACTTCCATAGAAAACTTAAGGGAAAAATACGATCAGACTTTTGTTTATATTATCAATAATAAAAACAGAGCAGAGATTAGAACAATTACTTTAGGGCAAAAAGTAGCAAATAATATTATTATTACTTCTGGTTTGGAGAGTGGAGATAGACTGGTTATTGATGGCATCGATAGCCTGACGGAAAATGCATTGGTTGAAGCCCGTAACGGTTTCAGTGCAAAGTAATTCGGTAAGGGAGATAATATGTTTTTAGCTTACGGATTTACACAGAAAAACACAGATAAAAATCTTGGGTACGATTGTGGAACATCTTGCGTCTCTGTACCTTTGCAATGGTTAAGAAATAAAAAAAATCCTTTCTTAGTGCAGCTTAGTGTTCTTAGCGGTAGAAATTATAAGGAGCAGTTATGTCTTTAGCAAAATTTTCCGTCGAAAACGGTGTACTGATAAACATGATAATGATCATTGTTTTCATCTTCGGAATTATGACGATGATAAACATGCCTAAGGAAGAAGCTCCGGCTGTAGATTTCGGCGCTTTCTACATCATGGTAGGATATCGGGGAGTATCTCCTGCTGAGATCGAGAAATTAATCGTAAAACCTATAGAAGATGAAATTTCCGACCTGGAAGATATTGATTATATCTCATCCACTGCTTCAGAAGGCAGGGCAACGATATTCATAAGTATGGATCCCAAAGCCGATATCGATGAAGCCTGGGCTAACCTTAACACAGAAATGGATAAAGTTAATAATCTACCCGATGATGCTGATGATCCATACCTGTTGCAGTTAAAAATGCGGGAAGTGAACTCAATGTGTACTGTGGCATTGGGTGGTGACCTATCTGATAATGCATTACGTGAACTGGCCGAAGACTTCAAAGATGAATTATTGAATGTGGATTATGTGTCAAAAGTGGAAATTGCCGGAACTCGTGATCGTCAGATCTGGGTAGATGCCAATATTAATAAACTCAGTCAATACGGACTTACTCTGAATGATCTTTCCAATGCTGTGAATATGAGAAATAAGAATGCTCCCGGTGGATCTATTAAAGTTGGTTATGCCGATTTTCTTATTAGAACCATGGGAGAATTTGATACAATTGATGAGATTAGCGATCTGGTTGTGAGCTACAAAGATAAATCGGGTGTTGTGAGAATTGGTGATGTAGCCACAGTTCGTGATACTCTGGAAGAAGCAGAAACCATAAGTAAATTGAACACCCAAAAAGCTGTGACAGTACAAGTTTACAAAAAAGCTGACGGCAATATCATCAACGTAATGGAAAACATTAGAGAAGAAGCTGCAGAATTTGAAAAACGCGTTGACGGTTTAAAAGTGGAAGTTCGCAATGATGGTTCGATCCGGGTGAGAAACAGCATAACAACACTGGGTAATAATGCAATGATGGGGATTGTTCTGGTTTTCATCGTATTGTGGATTTTTATTGGTTGGAAAAACGCTCTTTTTGCTGCCTGGGGAATTCCGTTCAGTTTTCTGTTGGCCTTTATTCTGATGAATCAATTGGATGTGACTTTAAACAATCTATCACTATTTGGCTTGATACTGGTTTTAGGAATGATAGTAGATGATGCTATCATTGTGTTGGAAAACATTCATCGTTATAGAGAAATGGGATTCAGTCCCAAAGATGCTGCTATCAAAGGAACCAGGGAAATTTCCTGGCCTGTAGTAGCAGCAGTTGCTACTACAGTAGCTGCCTTCTTTCCACTGCTTCTAATGGAAGGAAAGATGGGAAAATTCTTTATTGTTTTTCCGATCGTTGTATCAATGGCTCTATTAGCTTCTCTGTTTGAAAGTCTGGTGATTCTACCTTCCCACGTGGTAGAATTAAGTGGGAAAGGAAACTTCAATAAAAAGGATAAGGAGCATAAGTTACATGACTGGCTGGTGAAGAAATACCGCAAGAATGTGAAAATAGCACTTAAACATCGTGGTTATGCGATGTTAATCCTTATAGTTGCATTGGGATTATCGGGTTTAGTGGTAAAATTAGGATTAGTTAAATCGCAGTTTTTCTCTAGGGGTAAGCCCAAAACACTTGTCATTAACCTGGAAACACCTCCCGGAACCTCTCTGGAAAAAACAGATGAAGTTGTTTCTGTTATCGAGAATTTCATCTTAAATATTCCTGAAAAAGAAGACATTGAAGCAGTTGTGAGTACGATTGGAAAATACGAAGAAAATCATAATAACGAAGTGGATACTAAGAATGCGGAAGTAAAGATAGACCTGGTGGAATTAGATGATATGAAATTTACTCACGCTCAGATCAAAAACCGTATCAGGAAATTCATCGATACGATTCCTGCACTCTATTCCTATACCTTCAAAGATGGAGAAAGAGGTGGCCCACCCACAGGTGAAGATATTGAAATTCGCGTGAAAGGTGATGATCTTACACGACTGGAAGAGATCGGTGAATATATTATTTCTGAATTGCATAAAATTCCTGGAACTGCAGATCTGGAAACCAGTTTTGCCGAAGGTAAAAAAGAAATCAGAATAATTCCCAAACATGATAAAATTGCTATGTATGGGCTTTCTGTGCAATCAATTTCCAGGTTAGTCGGTTTTGCTTCCTTTGGTGGATATATTTCTAAATTCCGCGGATCTGGTATGGATGAATATGATATTGTTCTGCGCGTTCAGGAAGAACAGATCGATGATCTTAGCGACCTGGAAAATCTACCGATCCGCACGGGGAATGGTGACTTGATCGCTTTAAAAGAAATAGCTGACCTGGAGATTGGAGCAGGCTATGCCAAGATCGAGCATAGAGATAGAAAAAGATTGATCAGTATAACAGGATCTGTAACAACTTTTCAAGAAAATGGTGTAACGAAAATGCAGACGGCTGATAATGTTACGAGTTTGATGCGGGGAAATAAAGCTTTGAATATAACTGGAGTTCTGGATGGCTTTGAAACCAGGTTTCCCGGTTATCAAATTGAGTTTGGCGGACAGGCTGAGCAACAGAGTAAAACTAGTAGTTCACTGAAATTTGCTTTCTTTATCGCAATTTTACTTGTCTTTACAATATTGGCTACTCAGTTTAAATCTGCAGTACAGCCGCTCATTGTGATGTTCACAATTCCCTTTGCACTTATTGGTGTTATTTTTGGATTGCTGGTTACAGGATTACCATTTAGCATGATGACGATGATATCGGTTGTGGCTCTGGCCGGAGTTGTGGTTAATGATGCCCTGGTTCTGGTAGATTTTGTGAATCGTGAAAGGGCCAGTGGAGTGGATCGCTGGAATTCTCTGATCAATGCCGGTGCTATTCGATTACGACCCATCATTATGACGACTGTGACAACTATTGCTGGTTTTATGCCGATAATTCTATCAAATTCCAGTACTACTTCCGATTACAAACCAATGGCTGTAAGTATTGCTTTTGGACTGGCTTTTGCCACAGTTCTCACTTTGTTTGTAATTCCAGTACTTTATTCACTGGTAGATTCTTTATTTGGAAAGCTGGGAATGACACGATTCAAAACTCATGCTAGTTATGAGGAATGTGTTGATTGTGATGAATAATTAAAAACCTTCCGAATGATGCATCGGCTTTTCAGAGTAAAACGATGCTGTAATTCTTTTGCTTGTCTTATGGTTTATACCTTCGGAATGGTTGAAATAACTACTTTCCGAAAGCACTGTAACTATTATGTTTCTCTGCTTTCGGAAAGTTTTTTGTGAACTTACGATGTTTTTTGGACTGGAAATTCGTAAGGTTAAATGAGAAGAAAAGACATGCATTATCGAAGTTTCTAACATCCTAATTATTTAACCGCAAAAATTCGGAAAAACAATTACCTCTAATCTTTAATGTTGATTCAACCGGCTTATTGAAACCATATATTTTGCTGGATCATTTTCGCTCTGCTTGGCCATGATGCCTTCGAAACGAAAGCAAAAAACAATGTGGACTCCTCGGGACGAGAAGTCCAACAAGGTGATGTAGTGGCCGATCATTGGTCGGCCTTAAAATAGCTTCAACTCAGAAAGAAATAAACTTTGGAGTTTCAATGTGCCCTTCCACTCTCGCACCACGCTTGATAGCTGCGGAGCAAAACTGTACCTACAAATACTTCCCAGTAATCGATTTATCAATCTTTTTCAGTTCTTCTGGAGTGCATGATGCAACTAAATAACCACCTTCGACTCCGCCTTCCGGTCCCAGATCGATAATCCAGTCACTGGCTTGATCATATCAATATTATGTTCTACAACAATAATAGTATTTCCAGCTTCTCTGATCTTTTCCAGAAGTTTTAGAAGTCGGGAAATATCGGCAAAATGCAAACCGGTAGTTGGTTCATCCAGCAGGTAAAGAACTTGCTGATTCTTCGTCGAATTCAGAAGTGCTTTGGCCAGTTTCAATCTTTGATTTTCTCCACCGGACAATGTATTTAGTGGTTGACCGAGAGCAAGATAACCCAAACCAACTTCTTCCAGGATCTGAAGATACTTAATAATCTTTTTGTTTTCTATAAAAAATTCTGTGGATTCACTGATCGTCATGCTCAATACATTAAAGATATTTTCCCCATTATACTCAATTTCCAGAACTTCGTCAGTGTAGCGTTTTCCATGACATACTTCACATTCCAATTGTACATCTGCCAGGAAATCCATGCTTACTTTCTTGTAACCCAACCCTTTGCAGTTTGGGCATTGGCCTGCTTTATTCAGATAGGAAAAATGGGAATGCTTGAAGCCTGAATTTCCAGCTTGATCTGTAGATGCAAATAACTTACGGATATGATCGAAAACACCACTGAAAGTAGCTGGAGTTGAAACAGAGGATTTTGCAATCGGTGATTGATCTATCAGTACAACATCATTAAATTGATCCAATCCGATGATGGAATCAGCATTGGAAATTCTTTTGTTTTTATAAGAATAATAGAGAACATCAAACAGCAGAGAACTTTTTCCGCTGCCGGAAACTCCAGTGATAGATGTAATTAGATTTTTATAAATTGTTACATCAATATTCTTAAGATTATTAGCGCGGGCTCCTTGGATCATAAATGCTATTTCATCTGATGATCGATGGGCAATCTGATACATCTTTTTCTTTTTATTGATGTATTGATATGTTTGAATGTTTTCCAGTTCTTTTAAGTTATCTGCTGCGCAATTTGCCAGGATATTTCCTCCAGCTGTTCCGGCTCCAGGTCCAAGCTCAATCAAGTGATCTGCACTAGAGATCATATCTTTATCGTGTTCAACAACTAAAACAGTGTTACCTATATCGCTCAATTCTTTCAGAGTTGCGATCATTTTTTCTGTATCGCGTGGATGCAGACCGATTGTCGGTTCATCCAGAATATAGGTCACTCCTGTTAGATTACCACCTGAATGCACTGCTAAACGCAGCCTTTGTAATTCCCCACCAGAAAGAGAATCTGTTTTGCGAGCAATAGATAAATAACTTAAACCTGCATTTACCAGTTTCTGTAATTTGTTTTGGATAAGCGGAGCTATTTCAGCAATTATTCTCTTTTGGGTTGGTGATAATTTATATTTATCTGAGTTTAAGTCACTCAGATAATGAAATAATTTGCTTATGGAAAGTGAAGCCATTTCAAAGATATTTATTCCGTTAATTTTGTAGTTAAGAATTTCTTTTTTTAAGCCGGAACCAAGGCAGGTATCACATTTGATTGAACTGAAAAGCGGCAACATTGCTGCTCCACGCTTATCCTGATGTTTACGCTGATATTCTTCTTCAATGTATCCGCAAAAACCTGACCATTGAGTTTGCCATTTGTGTTCACCTTCCCGGCTTTTCCGCTTGAATTGCCAGTTAACATGATAAATTTTTTCACCAGTTCCATACATGGCAATTCTTTTTTCTTCCAAGGAAAGCTTATTCCAGGATTTTGAAAAATCTAAATTCAATTCTTCACCAACTGCCTTCAGAATGGCAATATGCTGTCCCCAGGGATCACCGTAGAATTTTCCGGTTTTCGTTCCATTCATTGCACCATCAATTAGAGATTTTTCTGGATTAGTAACAATTTTGACAGGATCAGATTTCAATTGATTCCCTAAACCTTTACATACAGGGCAGGCACCAGATTCATGATTAAAGGAAAACTCATTGGAAAGAGT
>QMNP01000079.1 GCA_003647825.1 Candidatus Cloacimonadota bacterium | reverse complement strand
AATCCCATTCTATTGGCAAAATACTTAAATTTATCTCGAATCGCTATCGTGGCAGAAGTGAAGATCACAGATTTCATTCTATCGTACAAAAGAGAATTGAAAATATCATTCACATTCAAAGGACAATAACATAAAACTCCCGAGGGATAATTTTCATCCTGAACCTGGAATGTCTCCATCCAGAAAGCGTAATTTTCTAAATTGGGATTATGCAGAGAAATAAGATTAGTGTATGTTTCAGCAATCTTTTGTTGAATTCGTTCCAGACTTTCCAAATGCTGGGAATGCTCGATAAATTTCTGTTTATTTACATTGGAAAGAATATCATAAAGAGGCAGCATAGCACGTGAAAAATCTTTCCAGAAATTAATGATCTGGCTCAGGTAATCTGTTAGGAAATAATGATCATCCATATTGGTGATGCGCAGCTTGCCATAACTTCCTTTTTTCTCGACAACTTCTCTGGTTTTACGGAAGAAATCGGCAAATGTGTCTCGATTTTCATCAATGATCTTGATTGCTTCATCTATCTTTTTCAGGAAATCTTCTTTCTTAGGGAAATCACTTTTAACAGCAGCGGTTTTCAGGTTGATCAGGATGCCGTATTGATACTTCTTTTTGCCTGTAAAAAGTGAATTAAAAAAATTATTGAAATCTGGATAAGAAATAGCCATACCCAATTCTACCTGGGCAAGCTGCGGTAAGTTATGAGCCTCATCGATTATTAAATGTTCATACTCTCCCAGAGTGGCAAAATCGGTAGTCATATCAGCCAGCATAAGGTGATGATTAATGATAACCAGGTTGGAATCTTCAGCTTTTTTTCGCACATCCATTAAGTAACATTGTTTGTAATGGGGGCATCTGCGTCCGCCACACATAAAAGAATCTGATGATACTTTTTTCCAGACTCCGGCATCCCGGGTTGTATTGAAGGAACTATTCTCCGAAATATCACCGGTTTTAGTAAATTCCTTCCATACTATCAAATTCATCAAAGCTCGCAATTCAGAAGGTGCAAAAAGTTTATCCATATCCATGGCTGCTTCCAGCCATTTTTTCTGACAAACATAATTACGCCGTCCTTTAAGTAGAGTAGCTTTGAAAGGAAGATTTACACAATTACTAACAGTTGGCAGATCTTTGTAGAAGAGCTGTTCCTGCAGGTTTTTAGTATTTGTGGAAATGATTATTTTCTTATTATCGTTTTGGTTGGAATAGATAATTGATGGGACCAGATAAGCCAGTGATTTTCCCACACCGGTTCCAGCTTCTACCAGCAGGAATTCATCTCGTAGATATTGTTCTAAAATGGCATCGGCCATATCAATTTGACCCTGACGCATTTCATAGTGCTCAAACTCTTTGGCAAAAAGGCCAGATTCTCCGAATACGTCTTCGATTGTTACATTTTCTGTTATTTCCGGTTTATGTTCAATGTAATTTCGATTATGAAAATGTATCTTTGGCTTTTGTTTGGTAAGTAAAGCAAATTTCTTTTGATGATCTACAATTAATTCCAAAAAACCAGCCAATCCCAATGTGTTTCTTGCAGAAGATGCAATATCCAGCAATCTGTGATTCAGTTTAAGCGGGATATTTTCATTAATAAAATCCAGTAATTTTACTAATATTTCTGCAGTTGCAATTGCATCGTAGAAAGCTCTATGAGCATTAGAAAGATCGACCTGAAAATATTCTGCTACAGTTCCCAGTTTATGATTTGTAATAAATGGAAGGTAAATACGGCTCAGATCCAAAGTATCTAATGTTCTGTTGGAAAGCTTCGTAAAACCGTTAGCTAAGTATTTTGCATTTAAAAAACCTATATCAAATGATGTATTGTGACATACGATGAGATCTGTTCCCACAAATTCCAGAAGCTTAATCAGAGCATCGGATATCTTGTCTCCACCTGCTAATTGCTGATCTGTGATGCGGGTAAGTTGTTTAATGAATTTTGGAACAGGATTAAGCGGTTTTACAAAAACAGAAAATGTCTCTTTTTGTTCACCCTTTAAATACCTCGCAGCGCCGATCTCGATGATCTCATTTTTTTCAAAATCAAAGCCGGTAGTTTCGATATCCAGTGCTACAAAATCCAGTAATTCTCTCATCGGTTTTCTTTCTTTTTCGATGTTCAGTCCGTGAAGTGAATCACAGATTACAAATTATCACATTTATCAACGACTAAGATGCCTTTCAACAAAATTATCTCTCCAACCGATAACGCTGCATTTTTTTGATGAGTCCCTGACGGCTGAGTCCTAATTTTTTAGCAGCTTGCGTCTGATTCCAATCTGTTTCGTTCAGCACTGAGACTATCATTTGTTTTTCCAGATCTTCCACAGCATCTTTCAGGCTTCTTTTCTCAAGCAATTGAACCGTTTTTTGATTGTCCTGGAAGCGGAAGATCTCAGCAGAAAGATCTGATGATTTGATAGAACTATTACTATCTGCAAGCGTTACAGCTCTTTCCAGCTCGTTTTCCAGTTGGCGGATATTCCCCGGCCAATCATAATTCAACATATACTTCATTGCTTCTTCAGTAATTCCATTAACTTCTTTATCTAATAATCTGCAATATTTATCCAGGAAATGAACAGCCAGAAGTGGAATATCTGATTTCCTTTCTTTAAGGGAAGGAATTTCCATACGAATAACATTGAGACGGTAAAAGAGATCCAGCCTGAATTCACCCTTTTCTACTTTATCCCGCAATGAAACGTTGGTTGCGCAAATCACTCGTACATCAACGTGCTGAGTATTCGTAGAGCCTACTCTTTTGATTTCACCTTCCTGCAGGAATCTTAATAATTTTGCCTGGGTAGAAAGGCTTATGTCAGCAATTTCATCCAGGAAAAATGTTCCACCATCGGCAATTTCAAATAATCCTTTTTTATCATGGGATGCTCCCGTGAACGATCCTTTTACGTGACCGAAAAGTTCGCTTTCCAATAACGTTTCAGGTAAAGCACCACAATATTGAGCTACAAATTGTTTATTTCTGCGATTGCTGTTATAATGGATTGCCCTGGCAATAAGTTCCTTTCCAGTACCACTGGAACCTTCCAGAAGAACGGTGGTCGGGGCATTTTTTATCTTTTCAATCATACGGAAAATTTCCTGGATTTTCTCACTTTTACCGATGATATTAGTAAAAGTACTGGCAGTAGCCAGTTCTTTACGAATTATTTCATGAGCTTTTTGCAGCTTCTCATATGAAATATTTTCTACGATTACAACTATCTGGTTGCATAGAGCACTGATAAGGTTAAACATTTTTTCGGTGAAATAGTGAGAACCGCGTTTTGTGAATAAGCAGATTACCCCTTTTTTCTCGTTACGCACTGTAAGCGGATAAGAGATAATATTGTTATATTCAGCAGCAAAATGCGGTTGCTTATGATTAATGCTATTGCCTTCGTTATATGTTTCCTGCACAATATTCATCATTAAAGAAAAGTCTGGATCTCGATTGGAAAAATTATTCATTATAAGATATTCCCAGGAGTCTTTAACCATCTGATTATTGTATATAGCAAAAATTCCGCCATCTGCCTCTGCAAAGTTTACTAATTGATCTAAAGCTGTATCCAGAAGAGTATCGAAATCGGAAATATCATTAAGCTGTTGAGTGATCTCGTAAAATTTATTGAGCATCGATTCCTGAATTTTAGACTCTTTAACTTCTTTCTCATAGCGGTTATGAATTTTCTGAATCAATAGATCATTTTTTTCCAGGAATTTGATGGCTTCAAATTTTGTAATGATCTTTTTGTTTTCCGCTAGAATTTGCAAGGCTTGTTCCCAATCCTCTTTTTCCAAAAGTAAAGATGCATATTCAAAATTTGCCAGAGCAAGCTCAAAATCATTTTTGGATTTTACAAATTTTTCAGTTGCAATTTTTAATGATTCTAAGGCAGTATCTGGATTATCCTTTTCAAGTAGAGCTTTTATATAATAACACTTACCAATTTGTAAATCACTTTCCAGCTCTTCCGATAATTTGAATGCCTGATCTAAATAATAGTTTGCACTTTCATAATTGCGGGTAAAAATAAAATAAATAGCATGTTTATGACAACCTTCAATAATCTGGCTTTTCTGGTTCGTACTTTTAAAGAAATCGATACTTTCAACCAGATATGCATAAGCATCCTTGAATTTATGTAACTGAGTAAGTACACTGCCAAGATTTCCGTAAAGCAATGCTTTCATGAGATCGTCAGAAATATTTGGAAGTAATTCTTTAGCTTTTTCATAATAATCTAAAGCCAGGTTATATTCCCCTCGTTTTTCAAAAAGTTCGCCAATATTAATGTAAGATCTGATCATGCCTTCTTCAAATTCTTGATCTTTTGATTTTTTTACAGCACGTTCATAATAATCTATCGCAGTTTTGAAATTACCTGATCGGAAGAACAATGCACCTAAATTATTATAACAATTGATTATATTTTTATGCAGATTGAATTCTATAGCAATTTCCAGAGATTTATTGTATGCATCTTCAGCCTTTTCGAATTTGTTGTTATCCATGTAGGTTACACCAATATTCAAATAAATATTAGCGATAGTATAATGATCACCCAGAAGAATTTGTAATCGTAAAGCTTCTTGTAAATATTTCATGGATTTGTTGTAATCACTTTTCTCTTCGTAAAGGTAGCCAAGATTACTATAACTGGTAGACATCCCTGATAAATTAAATCGGGATTCTTCAAGTTTAATACTTTTAAAATTAAGGGATTCAGCAGCCTTAATATCGCTTTGATACATTGCGATAACTCCCAGGTTGTTATAAACAGCAGCCAAACCTTCTTTATCATCGATTTTTGAGTAAAATTTCTCGGCTTCCTCAAATTTTCGTTGTGCCTTACTCCATTCATTTCCGTAATAATCTATTTTACCTAAACTCTTGAAATAGTCCGCTTTTATTTGGAATTGCAAGCTGGAATCTTTTATTTTATCAGATATCAGATAAGCCTTTTCGGCATTTTCAATTGCTTCGTCGTAATTTTCCATTTCCTGTAGAATATCAGCTTTCAGGAGCAATATTTTGCATTGCATAAACTCGTTTTGAGGAGTTGGAGAATATTTTTTCATTATTTCCAAGGCAAAGGCAGATGACCCTACAGAGTTAAGGCAACGTGCCAAATAGTAAACTATATCATCTGCTGGAAGTGAATTGTCTGTACTTATTTTTAAAGCTCTTCGGTAATATTCTGCTGCGGAATCATGTTTACCCAAAATGCGGCTGACTTTACCCAAATAAGTTAGTATTTCTACTTTCTCGGTAGATTTTGGTTGAGTGTCTAACAGCATTTTTCCAAGTTTTATAACAGAGTCGAAATCGTGAAGTTTAGCAACATCGCCAAGAACTCTATTAAGAATTTTCACATTATATTGTTTCAGCATTATGAGTATTTGATCACTAATATTCTGCCCAATAATTGGAGTTATTTTTTTTAAAATTTCTTTTTGTTTTTTGGGGTCCAGTTCTAATAAAATGGCTTTTACCATTGTTGCCTTTTTAGTGAAATATTGTTCATCTTTCTCGATGATAAGGCCTTTTTTTATCAGTGTGTTCAAGTTTTTTGTAAATGGCTCTTTTCCGTACACTACTTTCAGATTATCCACAGTTGCTTTCATATCTAAAAGAAGAATATTAAAAATCAATTCTTGTTGTTGTAAACTTAAATTCTCAAATTTCAATCTATATTTATCTTCGATTTTCATCTTTTTATCAAGAAAAGCGGAAAAATCGATCTTTTTCTTTGAGATCTTGCAGTTTTCTAAAAAATATTCGATCAGCGAGAGATTACCTTTAGAGATATTTTCCAGGATTTCAGCATCAGATGTGAAATTTATAGAATAATCGGGATAGACCTCTTTCAACATCTGTCTGATATCAGAAGCTGTTGGAATTGAAAGTTCAATTTTTTCGGAAAATGACAAAGCTTCTTTTCGAGAAAATAGAATAAATTTAACAGGTATTTTATCGGAATAATGCATAAAATACTGAATAAAATCAAGACAGTATTGATCTAATGTAAAGGATTCGTAAATAACTATTGTTCTTGGTGTTATGAGGTTTTTCTTTGAAAGTTGTTCAGTTAAAAAATAGAAGAAATCATATTTCTTTTCAATTCCGATATGGTGAGATTCCTGAATTAGATCATCTAAATCTTTATCAGAAATATCAGTAATAAGCTTAATGATCTCTTTGAATTGATTGAATTGAAATAGGCGTGAGAAATAATAATAGACATCGGTTTTTTGTGCTTCAAATAATTCGATTACTTTTCTGAAAATGAAAGTTTTACCCGATCCTGATGGGCCAATAACTTCAATAACTTTGCTTTTCTCTGGTTGTAATTTCTGTAGTATTTCATCAAGCAAAGAATCATTGCTACTTACAAATTTTGCCAATACTTCTTCAATTTTTGCATTCATTACAACTTTTATCCCCTTTTAAAAAGAACGAAAAAAAGTGCTTAGTAGTAAACTTGTCAACAAAGTTTTTGTATATGTAAAAAAAAGTGACAGTTAGATTTGTTTTAAATAATATAGTGAAATATTGTATCGATGCTCTGCCACGGGGATAGTCAACTTTAAGAATTTTCTTTGTTTAGTTGATTTTATAAGCTTTTGTAGAATTCACAAAAAAAATTGAATATATTTCTCGTATAGTATTTCAAAATAATCAATTCTAAACAAATTACGGGTTAAATATGAACTTGTCTAATATGATATTACAAAGTAGCTGGGCGAAGAAATTTTATTTCAATAAAAGTGCTTTCATAGCTCCATTTGCACTAGTTCTGAATCTTGCAGAAACGCCTTCAACAGGCAATCCATTTTCGTCTTTGCCATCCCAGAAATAAGTATAAACTCCAGCTT
>QMNP01000078.1 GCA_003647825.1 Candidatus Cloacimonadota bacterium | reverse complement strand
CTTCTCGCTGTTGCTTACGAAGCAATCTCTATAAATAGTAATCAATTAGCAATATAGATTGCTTCAGCAGAAACTCTCTGATAGATGCTTCGCAAAGACAAAGTTTGTATTATGCAGAAGGCTATATGAATATAAAGATAAAGAGGTAAAAAAACATGAGGAGAAATTTAATTTTATTGATGCTGTTTATTCCAATATTATTACTGAATTCAATAACATTGGAAGAGAGCATCGAGCTGGCAAAGAAAAACAACAAAGAATTGCTGGCAGAAAAAAGCGATTTGCAATCTGCAGATTGGGCAGTAAAAAATGCTTTCACCAATTTCTTGCCCAAAGCTTCTTTCAACTCCACTATGGTTCGTATCGATGATGAGACTTTTGATGATGCAAATGAAATTGCGATGATTCCAACTGTGGATATAACTGGAACTCCTACGGGGAATTATCTTCCTTTATCTGCTGGTACAATGAGTGGAGGTTTTTACAAAACATCTTTTCAGAATAGTTTTGTAATCCAGCAACCTGTTTTCAATGGCGGTAAGGTGATCCTGGGATATCAGATGGCAGAGTTGGCAAAGCAGCAGGCTGAGTTGGCTTTCGATAACAAAAGCAAAGATATTTCCTATTCGGTCGCTTCCACTTATCTGGGAATTCTTAAATTACAGGACATGAAAACTCTGGCAGAGAAAAGTTTGAATTCCACACTCTCTCATCTGGAAATGGCATTGAAAAAGTATGATGTAGGAACAGCTAAAAAATCGGATGTTCTGCAGTGGCAGGTTAAGATGAAGAATGATGAAACTTCAATTATAGAATTGGAGAACGGAATTAGCGAAATGTTCAGTTTCTGGCAAAATCTGTTAGGTGTAAGCGAGAGTCAAAAACCACAAAAAATTGATGTGAAGGATTATGAAGCTGAAATAATTACTTATGCTAATTATAATCAAACTGAACTGACCAGAGCCGCAGATGAATTCCTGCAGGAGGTAAATTCTTCCAGCCCTACTTTACTTTCTTTAGAGCTAATGAACAAAATGATGAAGAAAAATCTGTTGATGGCAAAAGGTGAGTTTTTACCTGACTTCAATATGCAGTTTTCTTACCAGATAGAAAATGATGATAAATTCAATTTTGATGGTGAGAACAACTGGAACCTGGCCGCTGTTCTTTCCTGGCCAATTTTCACCAGTGGCACTAATTATACAAATCTGGTAAAAACAAAATATGATGTGAAGAAAGCAAAATACGAAACGGAAGCAATGCAGGAAAATTATCTGGTTGCAGCTCGAAATGTTTTCAATCGATTGGTAACCAGGGCTCGAGTTGTGGAAGACAATAAGATCGCTTTGGAATTTGCTCGAGAAAATCATACGATTATGGGTGATCTCTTCAAACAGGGATTAGTGACCAATAGTGAACTTCTGGATGCAGAAACTATGTTGTTCGGCACTGAAATGCAGCTGGTCTCAGCCTATTACGATTTCATTTTAATAAAACAGGAAATGCAAAAATATACTGGTCGGATGTAGATATGAGATACGGCAATAATATATACGAAGATTCAATGATAACTAACTGCACTTATAGATGGAGGAGAAATGTTTAAGAACATATTAGTGATTTTATTCCTGACAGTGCTGCTGATAACAGGCTGCAGCAAAAAGCAAGAGGTCAAAGAAAAAGTAGAATTTCAAGGTGCAAGAGAAGTGAAGGTGGTTAAAGCTGAAATGGCAGATATTTCCAATTATATTGAATTCAGTGGTAAAATTTCTGCAGATGAAGCCATCAACGTGAAACCTGCCATGAGCGGTAAAGTGGTGGAACTTCTGGTACAGGAAGGCAGCGTTGTAAAAAAAGGTGATCTGCTGGCTAAACTGGATGATACTCAATTGCAGCAAGCTAAAATTCAATACGACAACATGGAAAAGAACTATAAAAGAATGAAAGAACTCAAGAAAACAGGTGCCATCGATGGAGCTACTTTCGATGAAGTGGAAACCGGTTATAAAGTCGCAAAATCTGCCTATGAATTTATGCAGGAAAATACCCACATTTTAGCACCGATAAGTGGAGTGATTACAAACAGGTTCCGCAAAACTGGAGAACATTACGATGCTATGATGGATCCCATGCTGATGCGCATGATAAATCTGGAAAAAGTAAAAGCTGTTTGCCATGTTTCCGATGCTGATGTTAATGATATTAAAAAGGGAATGAAGGTTGAGTTGATGATCAATAATTCCAATGAACAATTTGATGGGAAGATCACTTTTGTTTCACCGGAAGCAGATATGATGTCCGGTACTTTTGCTGTGGAAATGATGATAAAAAATAAAAATAATTTATTAAGAAATAATCAGTTTGCGCGAATTAAAATTCTTACCAATACATCCCAGAATGCTGTCGTAGTTCCTCAGGAAGCTGTTATTGATGGAGACCATGTTTTCATTATTCAGGCAGAGAAAGCAGTAAAAAAAATTGTTTCACTGGGTTTGGAAAATGAATATGAAATTGAGATAACTGCTGGAATTAATACTGGCGATGAGGTAGTTGTTATTGGCAATGCCGGTCTTACCGAAGGCGACAAGGTAAAAGTGATAAATTAAAGGTGACATCATGCAGAGATCGAAAATAATTATAGATAATATTCCCAAGACAAACCTGGGAACGAGAACATCGTTTATTACTGTGCTCTCTGTTTCTCTGTGTCGAAGAGTTTAATCACAAAAGGAATAGATTATGAAATTATCAGAATTTTCAGTAAATAGAAGAGTAACGATATTTATTATCACGATCTTGATAATAATTCTGGGAGGAATTGCTCTCTCCCGTCTGGGCCTGGAAATGTTCCCCGATATGGATTATCCGGTCATTTCTATAGTAGCACCTTATTATGGCGCATCTCCGCAGGATGTGGAAGAAGCAATTACAGAACCTCTGGAAACGGCAATTGCTTCGGTGAAGAATATTAAAAAAGTGCAGTCCGAAAGTTTAGAAAATGCAGCACTGATCATGGTAGAATTCAATTGGGGAACCAATCTGGATTTTGCAGCACAAGATCTGCGTGATGCTATCGATCCCATGATAGATTATCTGCCGGATGATGCAGATAAACCTCTGGTTATGAAATTCAATCTTTCCCAGATGCCGATACTGATGTATGGCGTTACCGGTGATGAAGATACATATCACCTGCGAAAAATATTGGAAGATGAAGTTTCCAGTAAGCTTAAACATCTGAAAGGTGTAGCTTCTGTAATGATCTTTGGCGGTGATGAACTGGAAAAACAGATCATTGTGGATAAAGATAAAATTGAACACTATAAGATCTCGATCGATGAAATTGTGCAGATAGTGGCAGCTGGAAACTTGAACATGTCTGCTGGTCATATCCAGAAAAGAAAAGGTGAATTCCTGCTGCGAACAGTGGCTCAATATAAATCAATGGAAGAGATCGAAAATCTGCCGATCAAACTAACCCAATCCGGTAAAGTGATCTACCTGAAAGATGTGGCAAGAGTTCAGGATGGCTACAAGGAAAGAAGAAATTTCAGTCGTACAAACAAGCTTCCTACTGCCATGCTGATGATCTCCAAAGAGTCCGGTGCAAATACACTTACAGTTACACGGGTAGTGAAAAATGAATTGAAAGTTATCGAAGACGAATTCAAGGAAAATCTGGTTTTCCATGAAGTAATGGATATGGGTTTACCGATCTCTAAAGTTACTTCCGGAGCTGCTTCCAATTTGATCTTTGGTGGTATTCTGGCTATTGCAATTATGTTTCTGTTCCTGCGAAACTGGCGGCCAACTCTGGCAATCTCACTGGCAATTCCAATTTCTGTTATTGCAACCTTTGTCCCTATTTTTCTGGCAAAGTTCACGTTGAATATTATGACACTGGGAGGATTAGCCCTGGGTGTAGGAATGCTGGTAGATAACTCCATTGTGGTTATCGAGAATATCTACCGTCATCTGGAAATGGGAAAAACCAAATTTGAAGCTGCCAAAGTAGGTGCCGGTGAAGTGGCCATGGCTATCACAGCTTCAACTCTAACAACTATTGCTGTGTTCTTTCCAATGATCTTTGCCGAAGGTATGACGGGGATTCTGGTTCGCGGATTAGCTCTTACTGTAGCTTTCTCATTAGCCGCTTCTTTATTTGTGTCTCTCACGATTGTTCCTGTAATAGCATCTGTTCTTTTCCGCAAAGCAAAAGATCGTCCTCAGGTAGATAAATCTGAAGCATTTTTTGAAAATATAAAACGTCGATATAGTAAGATTTTGAAATGGTGTTTAGGGCATAAAACAGCTACGCTTCTCATGGTCGGATTGCTTTTTGTGTTAACTATAATAATTCCTTTTACCGGTGTTATAGGCACGGAATTCATGCCGCAGAGAGATATTCCCTTTATGGTGATGAACGTGAAAATGCCTACCGGAACACCCTTGGACGAATCTGATATTGTTGTCTCTCAATTGGAAGATATTGCTATGAACACAGAAGGTGTGATGAATGTAATGGTAATGGTCGGTCCGATGAGTGATGCCCAGGCTATGGCTGATCCCACCAATCCGCAGGAAGTAAATGAATCTCAGGTGTTCATTCGTCTTCATCAACAATCAGATCGAAATATTACTTACCAGGAAATTCAGAAAAGGATCAGGGAAAAACTTCCACAGGTGGAAGGTGCAGAATTCAACTTTATGACAACCGAAGAAATGATGGGCGGGGGACAGGCTAAACCAATTGAAATCAATATTTTTGGAAAAGATCTTGATAAATTAAAAGAGATCTCCGAAAGGTTGATGGCACGCATTTCAGAAGTAGAACATGTATCTGATCTGGTGAGCAGTATGAAAGAAGGTAAACCGGAATATCATATTGTTATCGATAAAGATAAAGCATTCCAGTATGGACTCACAGCAGCGCAGGTTGCTTCTTCCATCAAAACAGCATCTTTGGGTACATTAAGCGGAATTTACCGTAAAGGCGGGGAAGAGATTGATATTCTGGTAAGACTGGACGAAGAAAAGCGTAACAGTTTCGAAGATATTATGCATCTTTCCATTATCTCTCCAATGGGTTTTTCTGTACCCTTAAACCAGATCGCACATTTGGAATCAGCTGAAGGTCCGCGCAAGATCAGTCATGAAAAACAAACTCGAAAAGTTCTGATCTCAGCTGGAGTTACCGGAACCAACGATATGGGTGGCACAGTGAAGAATATCCAGCTGGCTGTTGCTGATATTTTAGAGGAACTTCCTCCCGGATACTTCGTAGATTTTGGCGGAGCTTATGAGGATATGCAGGAAGCATTCTTAACTTTGGCCGGAGCAATGCTGCTGGCTATCATACTGGTTTACAGTGTGATGGCATCTCAATTTGAATCTTTACGTCAACCGTTTATTGTGATGTTCACTATGCCGCTGGCTGTTATCGGCGTAATGCTGATATTGGCTTTTACAGGTACAACATTCTCGGTAGCAAGTTTTGTGGGAGTGATCATCCTGGCTGGAATTGTGGTTAATAATGGAATTGTGCTTATTGATCACATGAATCAACTGCGGTTGCAGGGAATGGCAAAATTTGATGCCATCCTCCAAGGTGGAGCAGATAGGATACGTCCGGTTTTGATTACAGCACTTACGACAATGGGTGGAATGCTGCCAATGGCCATTGCCAGTGGAGAAGGTTCCGAGCTAAAATCTCCTATGGCTCTCACTGTGATTGGCGGACTACTTAGCGCTACTTTCCTTACTTTGATTGTGATTCCGGTAATTTACAGCATGATAGCTAAGAAGGAATTGAAGGTGGAAGAGTAAAACTCACCCTTGCTATTTTTCTCTCTTTTAATCAAGAGAGGGATCATAAGAAGCCGTTGAAAGTGATATTTTTGCCATTGATTAATAAGTGAAAAAGTAAATTAAAACCTTCCGAATGGTCAAAGAGGTGAGAACCTTCGGAATGGTTGAAATAAGTCTAAACTCAGGACTTGATTCTCTGAATCGCTCAAAAGTGGTTTAATCAAAAGAATTCCTCGATGCTTTGCCACGGGGATAGTCAACTTTAAGAATTTTCTTTATTGAATTGAGTCCTTTGTTATTCATACAACTTCTCCTTCCAAACGATAGATTTCACATAAATCGTTTCGCAGGCTCCGGCTCCATCATCTGTTCGTATCATACTGGTTTTCCAGACCCACGGTCTCTTTCCCTCCAGAGAAACATTGACCAGAAAACCGTTAATTCTTATCGTATCACCTTTCTTAATCTTCTTTATTACTTTCAGCAGGTTTTTGCTGGCTGGAATTAAATGACAATTCGCCGAATTATCTCTGATCTGGGTTTGCGGGATAGGGTAGTCCCTTTTCCAAGAGTACCGGTAAAATCTCATTACCTGCCCGATTTTCAAACCTTTTAATGATTCAGGATCACTCATGATTCCCCAGCCAAGAGCATAATCCCACGGTATCACTTTTGCTTCCAGACCCCGGTAATATTTTTTTTTGTGTAGTAAGAGAGCATCAATTGTGTAATTTGCCTGAGGAATGAAGCTTGCTTTCTTGTATAATTCATTTCTGAATTCAGGTTCTGTCGTTTCAGTTTGGATCGGTTGATTCCGGGGTTGTAATCTTTCATAAAATTCTTTAGTTTCTGTAGGGATTGACAGCACAAAGCTGACTGAAAGGTATAATATAATAACAGCTGCAAAGGATGCTAGTATGAGTTTCAAATTCACTCCTGATTTTTTTTTGGAGAGATTTGTTATTATGATTAATCTGTCAAAACTTTCTTTAGATTTTGATTCCGGTCGAAAATCTTGTGAGGGTTAAGAGTGTAGTTCCCCTTCCGAATCTGCGTCATGATAAATTCCTGGAGATAAGCTTCGAAAGAGTCTAATTGGAATGGATACTCATTTCCGTCAGAAGCCGGGCACAGTTCAT
>QMNP01000077.1 GCA_003647825.1 Candidatus Cloacimonadota bacterium | reverse complement strand
GTTGTTCGAATGCTTTTGTAATATTTTTCTAGTGTATCGGTTAGAGTATCGTCCCCGATAAGCATCGGGGAGATATTCAAACCAAGTATCTTTTTCAAGCTATCCAGAATTACGATGTCTTCAGGATCTGTCATTGCTACAATGATCGTTTCACCTTCTTTTTTAATAGCCATTATGCGATTTTCAACAGCAAAAGGTTCAGGAATCAATTTCACAATTTCAGGATCAAGTTCCAATAATTCGTCTTCATTTACAATGTCATATTCGAGCTGCAGGTGTAGAGCCTGAAGTAAATCTTTTTCATTTATAAATCCTAACTTTCTAAGTGTTTCACCGAGTTTAAGGCCAAAATTGTTCTGCTTTAGAACAGCTTCTTTTACTTGATCCTCGGTTGCAACACCCATATGGGCCAGGATTTCTCCTATTCGTGCAAATTGCGGGTTAAAGGTCATTAAATCTCCTTTTAACCGGTTAATCTACATATCGGTAAAGAGTTACTGGAACTGTATCAGAAACTCCTGTTCCCAATATAAGAACCTCTATGTTATAAGTAACCTGATTCGGAAATGGCGGAGGAGCAGGGCATTCATATTTCTGGAAGCTGAACTGTTTAAACAGCATACCAAATGGCCAATCCGGATCTGAACCAGTTACACCGATATATGGATCTATCCCTCCAATTGGCATTCCTGCCGGACACGAGAAGTAAACCGTTTGCCCATTTATCGGATTATTTTGTCCGTCCAGTACAAGCACTCGGATAGTTGTTTCTTTAGGTGCATTATCATTTGGAATGATCCAATCCAGGTGAGCAGGAGTTACAACCAGATCGATAGCTGCAAATTGGATAGGCATAACAACTACAGTTGAATCGGTAAAAGTGGTAAACTGTCCGGATACCTCTACCCAAACAACTAATGTATCGTTTGTGTGCGAACCTTCATAATTCAAATAGGTATAGGCAACGCCTTCCAGTGAATCTGTATTGGCATTTTCGTTTCCTACATATGCTTCAGCTTGTATAGTTGCCCAATCCGGATCAGTGCCCGGATACTGAGGATCTTCTAAAGAGAACCATACAGCAGTATTATAATCTACAGGATTTCCCCATTCATCATTAATGATGGCAGCACATTCGATCTGCCATACACCACCACCCATATCTTCTGCCGAGTCAACATCGCCAATAGTTAATTCGATGGAATTTGGAGGTCCGGCATGCACAACAATATTAGATTTTACAGCTGATATTTCTTGAGTACCGTTAAATGTATAGGCTTTTAAGGCAATCGTACCTGGATTTGTACCACTGCTAACTGAGACAACAGCCTGGCCATTTTCCGGCTGAACGCTGACCGAATCTGAAGATGGATAATAGACAGAATTATTGATGTTTGCACCTATATCACCAAAATCAGGAATTGGTGCTGTGATAAATTTAAAATACACTTCCAAATCTTCAGAATCATCAATAAGGTTTCCGTTAGAATCATACAAGTTTACAACAATTTCTGATGATTCATTTCCACCTGTTCCCAGTATGTTGATATCTACCGTCGTAAGATCTGCATATTCGAGCGAATAAACCATATCGCTGATTACTGTAATTTGAGTTGTTACATTGGCAGAATCTGCTGCTGCAGTGATCTCTGCTAATCCCGATTGAACACCTGGAGAGAAAGTAGCAAAAGCTTCACCATTTTCATCTGTGGTGCTAAAGGCAGTTATATTACCAATAGAGGAAGTAAATGTAACGCCTGTCCCTTCAGCAACCCAGTTGCCATAACTATCGCTGACTGCAGCTGTAATTTCAGAAGTTTCACCAACATTTACGTGAATTATTGGGGGTTCTGCTGTGAGTGCAATCGTAGAACCAACACCGGGATTGATCGTCATGGAATTTTCATCAATGACATCAGATATTTGAGCGGTAATAGTTGCTTCACCGGCATTTGTTCCAGCATTTAAATTTGCTTTTGCAATTCCATTATTTGTAGTAGCCTGCACGATATTTCCCAGATCACCGCCTTCAGAGTTATAGAAAAAACCAAAATCTGTGCTGAAAACAACGATTGTTCCATCTGGAACACTGCCAATCGCATTTAAAGCAGTAGCTTTTAATTCTACTGTTTGAGCAACATTTAAAGCGGCTGGAGATTCAAGAGTTAGAGATTCGATAGGAGGAGTTTCCTGAATTATTACTTGAACTCTCTGGCTTTCATCAGAAATAAAAGCATCTATATTAGCTGTAAAAGGCAGATCTTCAGCTGAAATTTCTTCGTTATCCCAGAAAGTTGTCTGAGCCATACCTGTACTATCAGTTAGTACTTCATATAAAATAGAACCTTTATTGGCTCTAAAGGTAACGGTTTCACCGGTAACGGCAAATCCATCATCGTCCTTTATTGTAACGCTGATCTCGGAAAATGTAACACCATCATCATCATAGATAATTCCCGGATTGGCAACCATACTGGCAATTTCATATTTTGGTAATTCTAAAGAACGATTATCACAAGATGTAATAAAAACAATAGCCATCAAAACTAATAGTACAGCTATTATGAGGAGTTTTGAATATTTCATTTGTTCCTCCTTACTCATCAGATTCCACAGAATCTTTAAATTTAATTAATTTTCTTTCAAGTCTTTCATCAATATCATATTCGACATTCATATCATCAAAAGTAACCACATGAGGGGTAATCTCTATAATAAGATCTGTATTATTAACTGTATTCACCTTATGTTGGAATAATTTGCCAATAAAAGGCAGATCTCCCAGGAAGGGAACTTTGTTAATGGTAGTAACAATATTAGAATTCAAAAGGCCACCTACAATTATTCTTTTACCATCCGGTACAGTAACAGTAGAGGTAATTTTCCTTACTTTTGTACGTGGTACATAACCACCAACCAGTTCAATAACAGAACTTACTTCCGGTTCCAGCTTGGTTGTGATCTGACCATCTTTATTAACACTTGGTTTAACTTTGAGTTTTATTCCTACTTCTTCACGTTCCACCTGGATCTGCTTATCATTATCTTCTACTACAAATGGTACGATCTCACCAATATGGATCTCGGCTTCTTCACCATTTAAAGCAGTAACGCGAGTATCTGTAAGCAGTTGAGCTGCATTATTTTTCAGTAACCAATCAATAGTTACATCAAAAGCATACATCTGACGACTGAATTTGAAAGCATCTTCCAGATCATCCATTTTCTGAAAATATTGATCTTCCGGAAGTTCACCAAAAGGAGAAAGATCACCATGGGGAATAGCACCGGTTTCATCATTATAGCCATAAGGGAGTCCAGCACCGGCTGCACTAACGGGATCTTCTGCAAAAATTGTTGTAAGAGTATTCAGTTTTGACCAGTCAATACCATATTTTTCTGCTTCAGAAACTGAGATCTCAATTAAGCGAGCTCTTATTTCTATTTGCTTTTGTGGTACATCAATCTCTTCGATCTTCTTGCTTATTTCTGCAAATGTTTCAGGATTTGCTCGCAATAAGATAGCATTTTGCCCGGCTATCGGAACTGCTTCTCCCGGCATTATAGAAAGAGCTGCTACAATTTTATCTACATCAACATAATTTAAATTTATGATGTAAGTTCTTTCGCCGATCTCTTCTTCAATTCTGGCTTTATCGCCAACGATAAAAGTTTTCTCACCAATTAAACGATAAGATAGCCCAACTGATTTTACAACAAGTGCCAACGCTTGTTCTACAGGAACTTCTTTAATATGTATAGTGATTTTCTGTTCTTCTGTCTCAGCTGTATCAGTTTCATTTATACCCATTGCCAGTACGATATTACAATCACTGAGACGAGCCATAGTAGATATTATGAAAGAAACGGAAGCATCTTCCGCATCTAACGATATTTTCTTGGCCAGAAGCTCATTTACACTTTCCTGTGCAAACAGCCCAGCAGAAAGTAATACGAATAGGAAAAGCGTCGTGATGATTGCTTTTTCTTTAAAATTGTACTTTTTCATACATTCTCCTTTATATTACCAATTATATTCTCTATTTTTTTTGTTTTTACTTTTAGTGGATTGCCTAATTACTTCAGGTTTATCTGGAAGCTTTTGAACTTTCAGGATCTTGCTGTTTCCATTGCTGGAATATGAAATCTCACCTGAACGAATATCTGTAATGGTACCTTTGGTGAATTTATCTCCAATCTGATACATATTGGTTTTCCCTTTATATGATATCACAGCTTGTTTTTCACCTGATTCGGGAACAATGGTTGTTTCCAGGCGCACCATGCTTTCTACTTCTTCTTTCCATTGTAGTTCCAGATCTTTCATAGTTTTCACTATCAGGTTTTGCTCCAGCGGATCTTTTGTTACAGTGAACACGAAATTCTTTCTGTCTTTAATTGAAGTTTCGATTTCCTGAATCTGCTGCAACAGCCTTTCACCCAAGGCCAATTTCTTGTATTTAGATTCCTGCGGAATTTGATTCACTTTGGAATACAAATTCAGATCCTTCCAAACTAATACAATCAGGAATATAACAACCAGGGCTATGACGAAATCTTTTAAATACTTTTCTTCCATCTAAGCCTCCTTGATAATTTTAAAGGTAGAAAGTTCAATTGTTACTCGATAACGGGTTGACGCATCTTCGGAAGTACTGCCACCTTTCTTTTCGAGTTTGATGGGACTCACATCTAAAGTTTTTATCTTAATGATGTGATCGAAGCTTTCCAATTGTGAGAGGAATTCTCCCATCTGTACAAATGAACAATTTAGTATCATTGTGTATTGCTGTTCCACTAAATTTCTGCCGCCAGAGGATACTACCTTCGGGAACAGTGAAGTAACAGCAATCTTGTATTTATCGGCCAGTGTAGCCAATTTTTTAACGAACTCATTTGTCTCTTCAGGAGTATAATCTTTTTCCGTTGTCATGCTTTGCATTATAACTTTCGATACTTCCTGAAGTTGTTCATTAAGAACTTTTGCACTATTTAATTTGTCCTGATCTTTCTTGATAGCTCTGTCATAAGTACCGATCTTAGCTATCTTCGTTTTAATACTATTTGTACTAAAATAAAAAAAGCAAAGCATAGAAAGTATCATTATGAAAAATAGAATTAGATATTTCTGTTTCATAATTTATTCCCACCTTCATCAAATTCTGCTGAGATACAGTCGATCTGGAAGCGGAGAATCTCTACATCCTTTTCTAAATCGCGATTAGATCTCACAAATTTAATATCTGGAAAATCTTTGCTGATCTGTTCATCATCTTTCAATTCACTGATGAAATCATCGATCAGTAGAAATTCATTCCGATTTTTATCGATCTGCGTTATACCAAATAAACTTAAGTGATTATTTTTAAACGAGAAGTGTGTAATAGCAATATTATCACTGGTTTTTTGAGATAATGCCACAAGTTTTTTACTCCAGAATATTCTCTGTGTACTAATCGTGGCCATTCTTTCCAGATCTTTCTTGGAAAGGAATTCACCACTTACCTCATAAGATTTGATCTCATCTCTGATAGATTTAAGCAGAGTACGACGAGCTTCTATCTTTGCAGCCATATTCAGGTTGAGCGAAATTACAAAGCCAACTGCAATAAGGAATATTAGAGCATAAGAAATTGCCGTAATTTGGAAAGTGCGTTTTTCACTTTCGATCTGCTGTCTCATTTCTCCGTATTTATTCAGATTTATTTTAAAATATAAATGATTCATAGCAGTTCCCCTATTCCGGTCTCATAGCCAGGCCCAATGCCAGGGCAAGCTGCGGATCTTGTTTTTGTTGGAATTTCTCTGGTTTTTCTAAATTTACAAATGGATTGTAAACTTCTGTTTCCAGTTTAATCTGATCTGCTATATATTCCGGCAGGCCTTTTAATTTTGCCGAACCACCAACCAGCATCAATTTTCTAAAATCGCTATTGCCGGCTTCTTTCACATAAAATCTAATAGATCTTTTTACTTCTTGAACTATCATTTCTACTGCTGTTTTCTCTGTAATATCCAAAGCGAGCAGAGAAGAGCTGTCTGCCTTATCATCATCTTCTTTCAAGCCATGTTCTATTTTAAATTTCTCGGCTTCTTCATAAGACATCTTCTTCTGTTTCATAATATCTTTGGTTATGTGGTATCCACCCCAACCGACATCGCGTGCAAAGAATTTAGCTTTTGGGCCATAAATTACCATATTTGTTTTGAATATACCCATATTAAGGATTACATAGATCCCTTCTTCTAAATAGGAATTAAGCGCAAAACTATTTGCTACAGCAAGTGATTCCAGATCTACTATACCAGGTGTTAAACCAGATGCTGCCAGAATTGCAGAGTGTTCTTGAAGCAGATCTTTGGTGCAGGAAGCCAGAAGAATATTCATGTTATTTGTTTTCTCTTCTACATTTATCACCTGATAGTCCAGTAACATTTCAGATCCTCCGATCGGGAGGTGTTTCTTTGCTTCAAAAAACAAGGCTGATTCAAGTTCTTCATCGGGTAGGAAAATAGTTTTGATCTGTTTGATGCTGGTATTATCCCCACCTATAGAAGAAACTATGTGTTTCACCTTTTTTGGATTAATCTTCATCGATTTGAGCATCCCGGAAAGAACGGGCGCATATCTATCTGATGTCAGATCAGATTGAACCGGTTCCATACCGTCGGGAATGGTCGAGCGGATTTCATAGTTCAGCAGTTTGAAACCCTGATGAAGCTTCTTTAAGTGAACCATCTTGATACTGTGAGAGCCAATATCAAGGCCAATCGATTCCTTAAATTTAACTTTTTTTTCTTTTGCCATATAACCTCACATATATTTACATTCTATATTAACTTTCATGTCTCAAAAATAAATTGAGAACTTTTTCTAACCCGGTTTTTAAATTTTGAAGAAAAATTCCTGCCCGGGAAAATTTATTCTACCAGTCGCCTGGTGATTTATACGACCAGGCTTTTCTACTGAAGCTCGAAGTTGTAACTTCCCCCCATCCTTCGTAAACTTG
>QMNP01000076.1 GCA_003647825.1 Candidatus Cloacimonadota bacterium | reverse complement strand
AAATGCAGATAATTAGCATTATTCAGATGCCCGTAAATATCACATTCATAACCAAAGATTTTTCTTTTATATTCCATCTATTCTCCATAACCAATATTTATATATCGCTAAGACTAAATGTTTCATCATTAAATTTCCCTGCTCACATAATTGCCAAAATTTCCCTAAAAGGAGATGTTGTGTCAAGGTTTTGTTTAGATATGAAAGTAATTGACACTTTATAATCAGAACAATAAAAACGGAACTTGAAATCAAGATAAATAGTGTTTTCGTATATCGAAAAGGGAGGAAAAATGAAAAAAACTATTACTACAATTTTAATGTTATGTTTAGCTTTTGGTCTTGTTGCTCAGCAGAATCAGAATTTAAAGAAAACAAGCAGAAAAAACAAGAAAACGGATTGGCAAACTGAATATCTAAGTATGGAAAAAAAATATAATTCCACACGAGAAGCCTATCAAACATTAGCTAAAGAACATGAAAAACTGCGTAAAAAAAATAAGGCTCTTGAAGCTAAATACCAGAACTTCGACAAGATTAAAGCTCAAAATAAAAAATTGAAAGAAGAAAATGCTAAACTTAAAGCACAATTGGATAAATTAAAAAGTAAAGACAAGAAATCAAAAAAAGTTTCTAACAGCTAATAATATTCGGGGAGCAAGAGCTCCCCGGTTTCAATGAAGTTTTCCGAAAAAAAGTTTAAATCGTTCACAACAGAAAAACAACAAAAAATATTAATACAATTTATCCAGGAAATTCATAATAATTGGGATGATAATAAACAAAGATCAAAACTTATAATCGAATTCTCAAATTGCCTGGATTGGATGGGTATTCCAGTTTCAATTAATTTGCAGAACTCTACTATTAGGGAGTTTCTGGAATTTGCTGTGCCTTTGGAACGCAGAATAGGACAGGAATTAACCGATTTCGAGATAATACAGTCGGATGGTTTGCGAAAAAATAGAACTAAACAACCGCTTTATTTAATACTGGATAATTTACGTTCTTCATTTAATGTTGGATCGATTTTTCGTACTGCTGAGTGCTTTGGTGTGAAAGAAATTTTGCTTTGTGGTTACACAGCAACACCAGAAAATCCTAAGGTCATTAAAACTGCAATGGGAACAACAGAGTTTGTAAGCTGGCAGCATTTCCCATCAACTGAAGAAGCTATTATCTTCCTAAAGGAAAAGGGTGTTACTGTTTTTGCTTTGGAAACTACAACAAAGGCAAAAAATATTGCTAAGATTATTTTTCCTAAATCTTCAGCATTACTTTTAGGCAATGAAGCTCTGGGAATCTCCAAAGAGATCCTTGATCTTGCAGATGACGTAGTTTCGATTCCGTTGAATGGCTGGAAAAATTCTTTGAATGTGGGTGTAACAGCAGCCATTGCCTGTTATGAAGTTAGCAGGCAGTGGAAGTATTGATTTCAGAATTAAAGGAACGATTATTAGATTTGATTTGTAAAGCGATCACATTGACTGTTAAGAAAACGTAAATCGACGTTATACCTCGACAAGAAGTCGCTATGTGTAAAGTCAGGGTGGGAATTATTTCTTCTCTTCTTCCTTCTTTTTCTTTTCAACTTTAAAGAATTTGTTACCTTCTTTTCTAATTAATCGGTAACGCATCAGCATATCGATCACGTTTTTGGCAAAATACTTATCAGTTTGAAAAAGGCAGTCATCTTCAAAGCTTTTCTTTAATTCCGTTCTGCTCATTCGATCGATTATTTCCAAAACGCCATCAAAAGTGATTCCATCTTCTCCCATCTTTTTCAAAACTTTTCTATCGATATCTCGCATAATTTCAGTTTCCTTTTTCCAATATATCTCGCAAAAGAATCAATCCTCTAATATCTTTTTCTTGGACAAAATTCAGAGTAGTTCACAGGTTTGTCAAAGGGTAAATTGATAATATGGAAAGTCGAAACCTTCCGAATGGTCGAAGACCTTCTGAATGGTTGCGAGAATGATCAAAGAGAGAATAAATCTATTATAAATCCCCTTTAGTTCCTCCTTCCAAAGGAGAGCAAAGTGGAATTGGGAATCAGATGAAAAAAGTACTGGTAATTGTTTATTATTGGCCGCCCAGTGGTGGGGCAGGAGTGCAGCGCTGGCTTAAGTTTGTAAAATATCTACCTCAGTTTGACTGGCAACCAACTGTTATCACAACCAGCAATGGTGACTATCCAGCAATTGATGAATCACTTCTGAAAGAAGTTCCGGAAGATATAAAAGTAATTCGAACCAAGACACCCACTTTTGGTAAATGGTTTAGCAAAGCTGGTGAACAAAGCGCACCTTATGGCAGCCTGGAAACCTCTGAAGAAGATTCTTTTTTCAGGAGATTTGCAATCTGGTGTCGGTTGAATCTGACCGTGCCAGATGCCAGAGTAGTATGGAATAAGTATGCATTGCAAGCTGCTTTTGAAGAAATGAGAAAATTTAAATACGATTTAATTATCACCTCCGGTCCGCCACATTCTACTCACCTTATTGGGCGTAAGCTTAAGAACATATTTAATGTTAAATGGCTGGTTGATTTTCGTGATCCCTGGACGAAGATAGATTACCTGGAAAAAGTAAACAGGTTTGCTCTTACAAAAAAAATAGATGAAAAATTAGAGCAGAAAATAATAAATCAATGCGATCGGATAATTAGTATAAACAAATCAATCTTAAAAGGATTGAAGGCAATTAATAAAGGTATTATCATTCCAAACGGCTTCGATCCAGCAGATTTTACTGAAATTGAAAAGAAAAAGACCAAGAAATTCCAGATAAATTATTTTGGTAATATTACGGCAGAACGTGATCCTTCAATAGTATTGAAAGCAGTTAATCAGATCTATTCTCAATTTCCCGATATTCAGATTAATATCTGGGGAAATGTTTCCGATGAAGTGAAAGCTGATCTAATTAGTTTAGATGAAAATAAGTTTGTCAAATTTCATAATTATATTCCTCATGATAAAATGATGCGAAGAATGGTTAATTCTTCACTTCTATTATTGTTGATAAATAATGTTCCTAATAATCTGGGAATATTAACAGGTAAGATTTACGAATATTTAGGAGCAAAAGTTCCCGTTCTTGGAGTTGGTCCAATTGAAGGTGAAGCTGCGAAAATCCTGAATGAAACAAGGTCAGGGAAAATGTGCGATTATTCCGATCAGAAGGCAATCTCTGAATTTATTTCCTGGCAGTATTCAATGTGGAAGAAAGATGAAAAACCAACAGCTTCTGGTGAAATTGATCAATACGATCGTGTGCATCTGACGAAAAATCTGGCAGAAGTATTAGAAAGTTTATAACGATAAAATTATACCAGTTAGGGCTTGCTGTAACAACTCCTTACTTTTACGCCTTTTGGCGGCAATAAAAAAGCCCTTCGGCAATCCGAAGGGCTTTAGTTTATCTTCTTTTATTCTACTTTATCAATCCTAACCAATCACCCATCAGGAATTGGATACGCCCGATCAGCAGGGAAATACGAGCCATTACAGTGTAACCAAATGATGCACCAAAACCTACCATCATAAACCAGATCCCAATATTTGTGATCTTACCGTAAATACCTTTATGAGCTTTACTGAAGTAGAAATACAAAAGTATTGTTACAGTACCCAAAAAGATAAGGAAAGTATTTATTGAATCTATTGGCATCATGGCCGTACGTACTTGTACCAGCACATAAGCGTGCATAGACATTGGCACACCCATACCAACTATTGCCATTCCAAATACGATCGGGTAGCGAGAAAGCCAGCCCAGGTTTTTACTGAAACGGAAAATGTAGAGTGAACCCATTAATGCCGGAATTAAAATCCAGAAATTATGCTCTACAAAAATTGGTCTATATACAAACGGAATGAATGTAAGATTGTAGACCAGTGGAATAGCATATCCCATGGAAACACCTATAAACATTGCTTCTGCAAATTTGTAGAACGGATTATCCTTGTAAAGGAATGAGAATATACTTAACGTAAAAAACGCTGCTATAAAATTACTTATTGCTTCAAATGTCATTTCTCAATCCTCCCTAGTTTTCGTTTTTCTTCTTGTTTACGAAATATCCAATATTTCCTAAAGCAATGAAGACGATAATCATTATATGCGCTACGGTTTGAGCGTTCATACCAGTACGCGCTGTTTTATACACAGGATTCTTAATATCGGAAAGTTTTATCCAGCTCTCTTTAAGAATCTCTTTACTAAAGCTACGAGGGACGACTGTTTCTACACCATTCACCATTTCTTTGTGAGTAGCAAATACATCCACCAGCTTCTCATATTCAGCAGCACCTTTCAAACCGGCCAGCATACCAATAAGCTGTCCTGTTTGCAGGTATGGGAAGTTATCTGCAGCCATCACAGCTGTAACACCGGCTGCTACATTGGCACCGAATCTTGCACGAGCATAGGTGATCCAGGTTTGTACGGCAGCAGAAGCTGCAAAGTCGACCACAAGGTTCATTTCGTTATAATTCTTGATCTCTTTCATGATCTCAAGATTGCTAACGATCCTTCCTTCATCATCCGTTTCTACAGCTTTGGAAATATCATCTCCCATTCCCAAAACTATAGGAAGGAAAATACCATATGGCTTATAACCAAAGTTTACATAATCCACACCGGATTGTACTGTGTAATCTTCTTTAGCTGTTTGCAAAGCAAAATCCATCAGTGGTTTTGCAGGGGGCATAAAGCAGATGGTAAACACCTGAACATTGCGCTGGAAACAATGACGCAAGATAGCTACTTCCATGGGGAAAAGCTCCGCCATTGTAGAAGCATCATGACTGAAGCACATCAGAACAGCACGATCTTTTCTGCCGCTGAAGGAATCTATCTTTTTATAGATATTTTCTACAGGTTCGGTTACATATGTTTTGGAATTAAACGGGATAATAAGTGGTAAAATGATGGCAAGAGCAACAACCAGGTAGATATATCTTCTATCCAGAGCTTGCATTCTATCGAAGAAATTCATTTTTGTTTTAGCCATTATTCACCTCCACCCAGATATGTACGTTCAATTCCCAGTAATATCTTAAGTGATGTAGCTACCATTCCCAGTCCCACTCCAAGGGCGATACCACGTTTGGCAGCCAGGTTGGGAACGTTTAATATCCAGGTTGCTGTTTCGGGAATATATTTAGAGATCTTCATACCAATTGGAACCTGCCCCAGCATTACAATAATAGCAGCAACTAAAAGTACGGTAGCTTCCATAGAACGAGCTCGGAAAGCTTTGTAAGCTGCCGAAGCAATATAAAATGCCAGTAATGAGAACATGGTTGCTCCCATAGGCATTTGAACGTTTTTGAACATCCACATGAAGGGTGTGCCTTCCTGGGTTCCCCAGATAAAACCAATTGCCCCGGTTGCAACAAGAGATAAAAGTGTAACAACACTATATTGCCAGTTAGGAACTTTGCGCTGAATTTTATTGGAATTTACCATAAATAAACTCATAATTCCCAGCAGCACCATAAAGGGAGAGATCGCTTTGATCCAGGATTGATACCAGTCGTAGAAATCCATAGAGAGTTTACTAGGTACAAATGTATGTATTACAAATGTGAATCCCAGTAATATAACTATAAGTAGTGGTATTTGTCTTTTCATTTATCCTCCTATTTCTCTGGTAATGCATTCATCAGGAAAGTAAGATGAGAAGTTGAAAGGATAGTTCCTGAAATAATAAAGACCAGAATAAGCAGTTTGAGGTAATCCACTGCTTTTAATGTTCCTAATTGTTTTGGTTCACGTGCCATATAGGCAGAAGCTGCATAAAGTTCTTCTCCGATAAGTGTGTAGTCGCAAGTTGTAATAAAGAACGGGATCTGAGTTATTGCATCTGTACCGGAGATCTGAATAGCTCCGGTGCTGCTACCAGTTTCTGTCATAAGTAATGCTTCAGCCCGGAACATACCCATATAGAAGTTTGTAGCTGTTTTTTCTCGGATCATAATACCATTTACACCGGCAACAAAAGCAAACTGAGCAGAAGTAATAAAGAAAACACTTTCCTTGTCGAATGTATCCGGTCGACCTGCTTCGTAATGTGCTTCTTTTACTATTTCCTGTGCTATTGGAAGAACAAGGTAGTCTTTGCAGGGAACCAGAATTTTTGTATCATATTCGGCTGCTTTTTTGGCTACTTTACTCAATATCGCTAAGCCAGCCAGAGTTGCAACATCACCAATAGATGAAGTGCCTGGTACAAACAGAATTGGTTTGCCCATCTCGGTTGCACGGCCGATCGCATTATCAATTTCCTGAATACCAGCGATAGGACGAACATAAAGATCATGTCCTTTTTTGGCTTTGTTGATCATTATAAACACAAGGCAGCCAAAAATTAGTGAAGCTAAAAGAGTAGGAAGCATGCTCATTTTGAACCAGTTCGACCAGGGCATGAAATAGCGAGTTCCCCATTCATCCAGGTATTCAGTATAAAGATTTCCTGTCTCAATCGGTTCATCTAACACCAGAACAGGAGATTCGTTGAAGCGAGCTTTTCCATCACTTTTTATGATTTTATATTCGAATGAACGTACTGTATGCTGACGAACTTTTTGCAGGTATTTGATTCGCTGCTTATAGTCCGCTATACTGTCAGCTTTTTTCAGAATTGGATTCTCATTTAAAGAGGCAAGTTGTTCAGTGTAATGTTTAATCGCATCATCAGCTTCAGCAAGTTCAGCTTCTGTTTCCAGAGTATCTTTGCTGGCTGTATATTCAGCTATTTCTTCTTCATAAGTTTTTTTAGTTTTTTCAATTTCGGAAAGATAGAGATTGGTTCTTACACCTTCTTGAATACTAAAAGTTGGAGAGAATAAGAAGAGCTTTTTTTCGGCATCAAATTTATTCACTATCTTAAAGTTTGTAACACCATGACGAATATTATCTGAAAGCTTACGTTCGGTTCCTGCTATTTTTTTAGAAAGTCGGAATTCTGGACTTGTGTAATTTTTTTTGTAAACATAATATTCATAATTACTTAAGTTTTCATCACCCAGAAAAGCAGGACCGGGAACAAGTGATTTT
>QMNP01000075.1 GCA_003647825.1 Candidatus Cloacimonadota bacterium | reverse complement strand
TACATTATTCTTTATACTTGTTTATTGGTAAGCATCAGGAAATCTAATTCCTGAAACATCGAAGCTACTTTTACTACATGCCTTTGAATTGATTCAATACCCCTGCCGTCCAGAGCATTTTCCTGCATGGCAGCCAGCATCATCAACTCAAAAGCTGTGGATGAGATCCAGGGTACAACTTTGCGATAACCACAGATTGCCAGAGCATCTGTTTTGCGCATAAATTTTTTCAGATTCTTTAACTCTGTATTTATTGTGCTGCAAGATGCAAAAACTATAACTCTATTCTTACACTTTCCTGCTAGAAGTTTTCCCAGATCTTCAAGATTGTAAGGTTCATTATTTATAAGCAAACCATTTTCCAAACCATGGAAAGCAAGATATAAAATAGGATATTGATTGTATTGGCTGCTCTTCCATTTTTCCAGATAAAATTCCAATTCTACTTTTGTAGCACAATCAGAATGCAAGTAGGGAATACCAGAATTCAATTCTAGAAGATCTAAAACTGGCTTTACTGTGGATCGCTTGCGCAGGTCATCGTACCATAAACCTTCCAGACAGAAAATGCCTTTCTTCATTTTTCTTCACCTTCTCCTTCTTTTGTTTTAAATTCTATCTTATCCCCGGGACGATAAATTTTATATTCAAATTTTCCAGCTTCTGTTTTGTAACAATAATGACAGCCGCCTTTCCCAAAGATAGTCCCTTCAGCTTCATCTTCAATTTCCAGCCAGATACCATCATCCAGGCCTAAGCCCAATTTTGCCTTACTGTTTTTTAACTTTTTCTGTAATTCGAAAAATCGGTTTTGCTGGCTGAAATGCGGCTTTATAATGATCTTCTTCAGCATTCCCATGCGAGCAGTAATGATAGCCCCGGCAGAGAGACCACCATAAGGAATTCCGGCCTGATATTTTTTCTGGATGATCGGAGTAAGTTCACTTTCGGCATATGCTTGAATGTAGCGGAATGTATGACCACCTCCAACGAAGATCCCTGTTGCACTTTTCAATTTCTTTATCATCTCGGGTTCAAATTCATATTCTTCGTCAGGATAAATGGGAAAGAAATCAATTGGTTCTGATTTCTGGAAAATATCTCTGTATTGCAGATAATATTTTTCCCAATCTTTGCCGCCCTGCATCAGGTAAACTATCTCAGCTTTTTTACCACCCGCTGCTTCAACAAATCTAGCGGCATAATCTTTAAAATTATTGCTGAAATCACTAATTAAGAATAGTCTTCGATTCATATTGATTTCCTTAATAAATTATCACTCATATTTGAAACTATGAATCTGGATTTTGATGTCAAGAAAAAGGGTTTTGAAGATGGTAAAACAAAAAAACAGTAATACTTAGTTAAGTTTCAAAATGAATGAATTAGTAACTTCACCACCGCAGATTTTTTTCACTCTCTCTGCAAATGTAATCATTTGTTTTTGGAGAAGATCATCATTATAATCTTCTGGTGCAAAAATGATGAGAATAGCATTTTTTGTGTTTAGATCTACGGCTGTTCGAGTTGAATCGGTTATAGGTGAACCAAACGGACCAGCTTCATCAGCAATAACAAAGCGGTTAAACAGGTTTACTTCGCGGTTATTATGCCCGAAATAGCTTTCACCTTCGCATCCCAAACGAGCTGTAATTTCTCCTTTGGTTTTGTCGGCATCATAAACACAGATAGGCAATAAAAAATCCAGCGAGCACCAGTTCCCGATATCGACCAGAGTGTTGATTGAAAAGTAATCTTTGCCTTTTAGCGCTCTTCGTAAAAGGCCTTCCGAAGAAGGTCGATGTTTGGTTGGATCCATGCCGATTGCACGAAATAGAGTTCGAGCATTCATCACTCCAGCAATTTCTCCGATATTTTTATCTTTGAATTTTTCTGCATATTCTCTGGCGCAAACCAGTAGTTTATCGTAAGCTGTTGGCTGGGTTGTTACAGCCACGTTTTGCATTTCGCTTACACCCAGTTTCATGGGCGTATTGGGACTAATTTTCCACATTATTTTACTCTTTGTTGAAATATTGTTTCGGGTTATTCTGATCCCCAAACAGAAGTTCAGGGATCAGAATAATACTGGAAAGTTGAGATTCTTCGTTAGATTTTGTGATTGAATTCCTCAGAAAGACAACTTTTTTCGACAAATTATTTTCCCTTAAATCCTGATAACTTATCAGCTATCAATTCACGAGTTATAACATCTCCCTGCTTCTTTCCGTTTTCCCTGAATAGGGGAAGTGCAAGGATTTATTTCACTTCCTCATCACGCAAATCACGATCTTCCAATATTCCATTAAAATTAATTTTCACATCGCCAGATATTTTCACATTCCTACCAAAATATGTGTCAGAACTAATTTCAAGACTCTCACAATCGATCAAAGAAGGAATACCATATTTAAAGTGATCCTGAAGCTGATCGATAGTTTTGTAATATTTATCATCCAAACTGATTTCTGGTGGTTTATCTCTTCCATTCAAAACCAGTCGGTAATCATCGGTAAGCTTATAGGCATCGCTCCAAATTCCCAGCAGATCAGTGGTTTTCTTTACAGGCGCAAATCGATCTCGATTCACCAACATAGCTTTGGAACCTTTGAATACGCTGATAGCTGCACCCATGGCGCTTTCCACCTGGAAGACCTTAGTTCCATCAACTTCCTTACCATTTAAGATCAGTTGTAAAGGCAGCAAATAATTTGTTTCAAATAATTTCTGTTTCAGCACTTTTAAATTCACCCAGAGGTTATTTGTATTAAAATAGCTGTAACGCTTTATATCCTGAAAAAGTTCAACTTCTTCATCAGGGCATTGAGCCGTTTCTCTTAGAAGAAGCTGTCCTTTCTTGTTTTGCGCCAGATGACCACCCTTTTTATCGACTTCAGTACGCTTACAAACTTCCATCATAAAAGGAATTTTATGTTCGACAAAATAGCTGAGGATCTTCTCGTCCACTACAGCTCCCAGGTTGTCAGAGTTGGATATAAATGCATATTCATAACCCAATTCCAGCAATCGATCCAGAACACCTGAACTGGCTAATGCACTATAAATTTCTCCATGGCCGGGAGGATTCCAGTTTTTATTATCTACTTTATTTTGCAGTGGAGAAAGATCTTTCTGAATTATTTTTGGAAATTTACTTTGCAGAAAATCCAGAGGTAAGTCAGGTAAAGGCAGTTCTGAATATTTTTCCAGATATTTCAGCGAATCTTCTCTTGTGTTAAAGCTGTGCATCAAAAGCAAAGGAACGTCTTTATTACTTTTACTGCGAATATTCAAAACCTGCCTTACAATAATATCGAGAAAGTTCATTTCACCTTTAGCTTGGAGTAAGGTTTTTGCTTTCTTCAAACCCATACTGGTACCAAGACCGCCATTCAGCTTTATCACGACTAGTTTTTCCAAAGAACTTACGATCTTAGCAGAAAGAGTATTGTAATCCACGATTTTTTCTACGTCTGGAGGTGATATTTCCTGCTCTGTAAGTTTGCCTGTAAGGCCTTCTAAAATCTGGTAATAATAGGTTGAAAAAGATTGGATAGTCAAATCGTTTAAACCTGCTTTTTGCATTGTTTCTACAAATTGTGGAAGATAACTTTTCATAGTTTAATTCCTTGTAAGTTAAATATTTATCTTTTGCTTAATTGATATCTTTGTATCCTTATTGTCTTTCCTGCTCTGATTCACGATAAGTTCACCCAGAAGTCCAATTGAAAAAAATTGCAGCCCGATAATGATTAGTAAAGTTGCTAAATACAACAAAGGTCTATTAGAAAGCGGATGACCAAAACCGAGTTTCATAATCGAGAGATAGAGAGCGATAATAAACCCTGATAAACTGAAACCTGTTCCGATCCGTCCAAAGAGATAAAGGGGGCTGTGGGTAAATCCGGTTACCAACTTTACTGTAAGCAGATCAAGAAAGCTGCGGAAATATCGTTCTGCTCCATATTTTGATCTACCGAATTCTCTTTTGCGATGATTAACCGGAATCTCGGCAACTCTAAAACCTTTGGCATGAGCTAAAGCGGGAATATAGCGGTGCATTTCGCCATAGATATCAAGCTCATCTACCACCTCTTTACGGTAAGCTTTGAAGCCGCAATTATAGTCGTGAAGCTTGAGCTTAAATGAATTTGACATCACGGAATTTGCCAGTTTTGATGGCCAGGTTTTGTTTATCGGATCTTTACGTTTTCGTTTCCAACCCGTAACCAGATCATAACCTTCTTCCAGCTTCTTTAAAAAATTAGGAATCTCTTTTGGATCATCCTGCAGATCTGCATCCATGGTAAAGATGATATCTCCAGCGACAGCATCGAAACCAGTTTGTAATCCTGCTGCTTTTCCAAAATTCTTGCGAAATTGAATGATCTTTACATTTGCATCTTTCGCTGCAATTGACTGCATTTTCTTAAAACTGCCATCGCTGCTGCCGTCATCCACAAAAACTATTTCGTATTGATGATCGTTTACATTTTCAAGAATCTCTTTATAGAGTTGATCCAGACTATCAGCTTCGTTGAATGCTGGTATTACAAATGATAATTTCATTTTTTACCTCTAATTAGACATGATAACTGGATTTATTTAATCCATAAATTTTTTTTCTGTATCCTCAGTTTCTTTTTGTCTTTGTGCTTATGCAACATAACTCACCAATGTCATTACAATTCCAGCTGCAAATGGTACTTTTATATTATCGTCAATCCATATTGGAACTGACTCTGCAACTGCGGCTGCAACAGCTCCAGAAAAAGCAATGAGCGGGTTCAAATAGAATAGAGCAAAAATAAATGCCCCTATAAAACAGGCAATACTGCCTTCCAGACTCTTATTAGTTCCAAATAATTTTCTTTTCCCAAATCGAACGCCGATCAGAGCTGCCAACGTATCTCCAATAGCTAAAAAAGCAATAGAAGCAAAAGCTATATCGGCTGGAAATAATGCTATACAAATAACAGCAGATATCAGCATGTAGGTAGCTCCGGTAAAATCGTGATATTCGTGTTTGCGGAGCATAAGACCAAATAAATCGAAGAAAATTCGTTTAAATGTGGGATGTTTGACCTTTAAAATTTCTACAATCAGGGCAATGATCAGAAGCGTGATCAATACAAAAAGTGTAATTTTCTTATCGTAATCTACCAGGTAGCGATAAGCTAAAGGAAGCAATATCAAACTAAAATGAATTGCTTTCCTGAAAATTTCACCTTTGTGCTCATTTATCATTTCAATTTGATCTTGCTGACAACGAATGCTTTGGCAACATCCATCATCAGTTTAGGATCTCCTTTCACGGCTTCAGTAAATAAGGCTTTCAAGCTGAATTTATCAGCTGGAACTTTTTGGCAGAAATCTACAATTCCATTAAATCTTTCATCAGTTAATTTCATGAATTTTTCTTTCATTTTAAAAATGACCTTTTGCGTATCACCAAGAGTTTTATCCCACTCTTTAGTATATTTTTTCAGGAATTTTGCATCGAATCTTTTTTGTTTAACTGCTTCAGCAGCCACTTTACCGGCACTTCTGGCAGCGATCATGGCCTGCACTATTCCACCACCGGTAATAGGATTCACCTGATGAGCTGCATCACCCACGATCATAACATTATCTTTTACCAATTCTTTAAGTGCTGCTGCTGTGGGAACTCCGCCATAAACGGTATAAGTTACAGTTGCATTGGGAAAGCGTTTCTGCATAAATTCATCTAAAAATTCTTTGGGTCCTTTTTCATGGGCCAGATGTCCGGCAATTCCAATTCCCACATTGGCTGTATGATCTGATTTCGGAAAGATCCAGACATAACCACCGGGAGAAACTTCTTTGCCAAAATAGAATTCACATGTATCTTTTTCTACATCTATTCCGGCAAGCGTGTATTGCACGCAAGTATCAATATCTTCCAGTCTTAGAGATGTATCTATTCCTGCCCAGCGACCTACGCGAGATTCCACTCCATCTGCACCAATAACAATATCGCATTTTACAGTTCTGATCTCTCCGAGATATTTATATTTTACACCAATTATTTTGTCATTTTCCCACACTAAATCTAACGCATCTGCTTTGGTTACTAAAAGTGCTCCTTTTTCGGCAGCTAATTCACACAATGCAGTATCAAAAATTCTGCGTTCCAACACATAACCTGTACCATTGTTCCGCATTATGGCAGTTTCTCCATTAGGAGAATGTAGTTTTGCAACATCAATTTTAGAAGCAATCCATCTCTGGTCAATATCGATAAATGGTGCAATTCCGTTGTGAGAGACACCTTCGGCACAACGAACCGGAATTCCCGGTTCACGATCTCGTTCTAACATCAGAACAGACGCACCATTTTCTGCCGCAAATCGAGCCGCTACACTACCGGCAGGACCAGCTCCAATAACCACTACATCGTATCTATTTTTTATATTCATTTATCCTCCGTTATGGCTTTGATCGGACAAACTTTTAAACAATTTAAACAGTTGATACATTTCATGTTATCTATATCGACTTTAAATTCACTAACGATAATAGCATCGACGGGGCATACGGAAACGCATGTGCCGCAGACATCGCATAATTCTCGATTAATTTTCATTTTTCACTCCAAATTTATAACAAATAATTAATATTTCTATGATCTACCAAATTAAATGAAGATCCTTCATGTGAGACGATCAGATTATACACTTTGTCAGATTCCAGCTTGTTCTCAGTTTTCTTCAATTTTATTTTATCAGCATCCCGTTTTGGATGATAATTCTTTAATAAAAACTTAGGATTGCTATTGCCCTGTCCAAAAGGCTGAAGCAAATAGTAATCTGTTTGCAGATAGTCATCTAATTTATCCAATTCATCAATCGAGAAAACAGCATCAACACTGATCTTCCTGCTGAACTCTATCTCTTGTTTATGTTTGTTCACATAGATAGAAAATTTCTTCTGAAAGTTTTCGATTTCACCTGGTAATATAGTAAAACCGGCTGCTTTTTTATGTCCGCCAAATTGAATAAGATGTTCTCGACAAAAGGTAAAGGCTTCCATCAGATCAAAACCTTCCATACATCTACCTTCACCCGAAAAAACACCACTGCGCTCTTTTAAAACC
>QMNP01000074.1 GCA_003647825.1 Candidatus Cloacimonadota bacterium | reverse complement strand
TATTTCTGGCTGGTTGCTGTTGTTACGATCATTTCAGGTGTCAGTTTCTTTGGGAATGCAAAAAAGCTTAAGGAACAAGTAAAGTGAGAAAATTCACTATTATAATTGTTTTATCTTTTCTTGTTTTTGCAGGATGTACAACAGATCCTTCCCAACAAAAAATTAACAACACCAAACAAAAAAAAGTCGATATAAAAAAACCAATGTCCTGGGGACACAAACAAACCATATATGTCTTTGCTGATGATAATGTATGGAAATATGCCGAGCAACATCTGCGGGATACTCTGGAAAGATATTATTTTACTACAGAAAATGAACCTTACTTTGAAGTAAAACGAGCTCCACTGGATAAACTTGAACAATTTTATAAATTTAATAATCTCATTTTTTTGGCAGATTTGGAATCATCAGCTCCGGTTTCTGCCTATGTAAAATCCATTATGGGTGGAGCTATTGAAGCTGAAATTGCTGAAAACAAAGTAGGCATGTATCCAAAGGAAAATATCTGGGCTCGTGATCAATTCGTGCTTTTTCTTATCGGGAATAATGAACGTAATCTCTTGAGTTTAAATATAAGTATGGCAGAAGAGACCTTCCAGCAGTTCAAACAAAAGCTGTACGAAAGAATTTCATTCCTTACATACAAAAGTAAGACTTATCTTAAATCTACTTTCAATAATTATACCTGGGAAATGGATATACCCAAAACCTACACGGTTTATAAACAGGACGATAAAAATAATTTCATTTCATTTCTGGCCAGGTTACGAAATAAGCCTGATCGTTACATTTCTATCTATTCTGAGGATATGGTTGAGGACAAAGTTAACGATGATTGGCTAAAAGAAAAACGTAGAGAATTGGCTTGGAAATATTACGATGAAGACGAATACTTTGACAAAGATGTGCGTACTCAGCCTTATGAAATTGGTAAGAAACAGGGCTGGAAACTTTCGGGTCGCTGGCAGAATAAAAAATATGCTGTTGGCGGTGCTTTCCAAAGCTTTGCCTTTTACGATGAGATAGGTAAAAAAGCTTATTTGATAGATAACTCTATCTACTTCCCGGAAGGATTTAAGCTGGCTGGGCTGATTGAAACTGAAGTGATCAGCCAGACGATAAAAATAAAAAATTAGCCTGGAAAGGAGAATTTCAATGAAAAAAATATTGGTTTTAACTTTGATTGCGATGTGCTCTTATTCTGTTTTTGCATTTGAATTAAATACCCTTATCGATTCGCCTACTGCTGGATTAATGCAAAAAGGTGAAGCTGAAATTGCAGCAAAATTATACAAGAATAATGGCCTAGTTCTGGGTACAAAAATCGGCTTATTCCCCCGCTTTATGCTGGGGGTAAATTATGGTGCAGAACAGGTAGTTGGAAACGAAAATCCACTCTGGCACGATAGGGTAGAATTCAACTGCAAGCTTCGTTTCCTGGATGAATCTGCGCAGCTTCCTGCAATAGCACTTGGTTATGATTCTCAAGGACACGGTGAATACGATCCAGATAACAGACGTTATGATATTAAATCTAAAGGAGCCTTCCTGGTTGCCAGCAAAAACTACTTCTTTCTGGGAAATGTTGGTTTTCATTTAGGTGCTAATTATAGTTTGGAACATAAAGATGAAGAAGAAGATAAAGACATAAATCTTTTTGCCGGTTTTGATAAATCGATAGGGGATATGTTCGTATTGCTGGCAGAATATGATACTGCCTGGAACGATAATAAATCAAACATGACAGAAGGAAAAGGTTTTTTGAATGCAGCCATGAATATTCATTTCACAGAATATTTAGTACTGAAAATTGCTTTTTATGATCTCCTGCAAAATCGTATCGATACTGAAGGATGTGACCGTACCCTTAGCTTGTATTACAATATGACTTTCTAATATAAATAAATTAATAAGAATAAAAATGATTCCATGAAAAATATTATCTACATCATCATTATATCTTTACTTGTTGGTTGTGCTGCAAATCAAACCATTCAAGAAATCCCGGATACTTCAAATAGATTATCCATAAATTATTACGCTTTTGGTGAAGCAGCTTTTCTGGACCACGATATGGAAAGTGCTGTTGCATTTTTCAAAAAGGCAGACGCTGCTGATCCTAATAATATTCAAATTAAAGAGCGTTTGTTGGAAACCCTTGCCATAGCATCCTATCAAAACGAAACTTACAAAACAGAAATTCTGGAATTGGGAGAAAGTTATTATCAGCGAGGATTATATACTCCCCGTATGTTGCTTATCCTGGCAGATGCATTTCGTTTACAGGAAATGTTTAGTGAAGCTGATAAATATTATCTTCTGGGGATTGAACTTGAGCCATCCATGCAGCTTTTTCTTCATTACTACAAATTCAGGGCACAATATTTCCCTCCAGCAGATGATAAATGGCTTGAAAAAGCCCTGAAAATGCCGTGGAATAATAAAGATGATGTTCTGATGCTGGGAGAATTATACGGAAGTATTGATGCAGAAAAGGGCTTGGAAATTCTTACCGAAGCTTACGAAAGATGGGGCGATGAACAAAGTATGGGTCTTTTACTTTCGGCTTATGACAAAAAGGGAGAGAAGAATAAAATTCTGGAATTGATCCAAAAGAGAATTGATGAAGGCAAACCAGTATCAGATCCGGTAAAAGCGTTTTTGATTACAAGATATTTTGCCCAGAAAGAGTTTGAAAAGGTTTTAACTCTCCAACACGAATGCTTTAATATCGGTACTGATGATGTATTGAAAGCTCTTTTCTTTTCCGCTATAAATTTGAATGAATATGAAATTGGGATTCAAGCAGGATTGGCATTGGAAGAGTTAGCTACAATTCCTGCCGAAATGATGATTTCATTCAACTCTTATCTGGCCAAACTCTACTTCGATTCCGGGCAAAATGATAAAACTTTGGAATACCTCTTAAAATCAGATGATTTAAAATCACTTACAAACCTGGTATTCCAATACGATTTTGAAAATGATGATCAGATTTTAAAAAAGATTTTATTACTTTTAGAAGAGTATCGCAAGGTTACAAAAAATAAAGACGATATTGCATATATTCTGGCTCTTATTTATTCTCATGATAAAGATAGTGATAAATCTATTGCTGCAATGAATGACGTGTCTATGGATTATCTGCTGGCAAATAATCTTACAATTGCAGCTGCTACGATCTATCTGCAAAATGCTGCCGATATAGATAAAGCAAGAGAGCTGATAGAACTGGCCCCTCCCGATTCTCAATTCACTACTAATGATATAATCGCCGGCATACTTTTTGGAACTGAACAAGATTCTCTGACTTTTGAAATATGCCTGCAGGAATTAAATGAAAATGAAAAGCCAAAATCTACAATATTTATACAATATGCATTAGTGGCCGAGAAATATGATTCTAAATCCAATATAATTGAGAGAGTGAAACGTGGTTTGGAAATGTATCCGGACAATTTAGATCTGATGAATGCAGTAGGCTATATGATTGCAGATGAACAGATAGAAGAAGAATATGAGCTGTCTTTACAACTTTTAGAAAAAGCAGTACAAATAGCACCGGAAAACGAAATGATCTGGGATAGCCTGGCCTGGGTCTATTTTCGAATGGGAAGGTATAATGATGCTTTGGATGCAATGAAACTTCCTCTTTCCAAAGAGATCAAAAATAGTGAGATAGCCTACCATCTTGGTGAGATATATTTGAAATTGAACAACAAAACTGAAGCTGAGAATTATCTGAAATTGGCAGTAGAAATTGCTGATGACGAGAATTCAATAAAATTGGCTGAAAAAATATTGGAAGAAAATTTTAGGAGATAAATCATGAAATTCGTATTTAATAAATTGAATGTTGTATTGCTGATCGCAGCAGTTTTAATTACAATAATTGGCTACATTATCATGGGAACCGGAGATAAAACCATTTCACCCATACTGTTGATCATTGCTTACGTTGTCCTCTTTCCGGCAGCTATTATGGCAGGAACAAAGAAAAAGAAAAAAGATTAATATATATTTTCTAAAAATATCCTGAAACTCTGAAAAGGTCTCTTCCATTTCTTCATGGTAATTGACACTTTCAGAGTTTTTTCTTTGTTTGATTTTTCACTTTTGTCTTGACTTGCATAAGCTCTAAAACAGATTTATTAGGCAGATTTAGAGTTGATGTAAGGATGAAATAATATGAAACACAAAGTAAGAAAAAAGCATCAGAACAGTAAACACTGTTTCGTATGCGGACTAAAGAACGATTTCGGCATCAAAGCCGGATTTTATGAATTAGAAAACAACGAATTGGTTGCCACTTTTACGCCTTGCGAAATGCATCAGAGTTATCCCGGCAGACTGCATGGTGGGATTTCCAGCGCAATTCTGGATGAAACGATAGGTCGCGCCATTATGATTGAAGATGAAAATATCTGGGGTGTCACAGTGGAATTGAACGTTAAGTTCAAGCGTCCTGTTCCCTATGATGTGGAATTGAAGGTTGTAGGAAGAATTACCGAACAGAATAAACGTTTTTTCTTTGGAACAGGAGAATTGATTCTTCCGGATGGGAAAGTTGCAGTAACTGCCAGTGGAAAATATATTAAACTTCCTTTAGATAAAATCGCCGAATGGGATGGAGATGAAGAAGAATGGATGGTTGTTCCCAAAGAAACTGATCCGACCGAGATTGAGGTATAGATGGAATCAGGATGTTCAGAATTACGTTGAACTTGACTAAGAAATCGGAATTCTTTCATCATTCTTACCGAATACTTGAGTTAAGAACAGATAAATTCCAGCAATGATCCTCTTCTCTCTTGACATCCTCTCCAGCTTCTTGTCTTTTCCCTGCAGGAAAATAATAGGAAAATAAATGTCAGAAAATAAACAAAAATATCTTTCGGATGAATTCATCGCACAGCTTGATAAATTCAGCCTGCGAGCACGCTTAATTGTGGAAGGATTCATCACCGGACTACACAAATCACCTTATCACGGTTTCAGTGTAGAATTCTCCGATCACCGTCAATACAATCCGGGAGATGCAATTCGTAACGTAGATTGGAAAGTGTACGCCAAAACCAACCGCTATTACATCAAACGCTATGAAGAAGAAACTAACCTTAAATGCTATATAATAATTGACCACAGCGCTTCTATGGGCTTCTCATCTGGAAAGATTTCCAAGCTGGAATTTGCCAAAGCTTTTACATCTGCTCTGGCTTACCTGATGATCTCTCAACAGGATGCAGTTGGCTTGCTTTCTTACACTAACAAAATCACAAATTATGTGCCGCCCCGTTCTATGAGATCATATCTTTCCGTGTTATTTAAAGAGCTTCATAATCTGCAACCGCAAGATACAACCAATACTGTAGAAATCCTTCATTCTCTGGCCGATCGTATTAAAAAACGCGGATTGATAATCTTGATTTCCGACATGATCGATGATCCAGAAAAGATTCTGCTGGGATTGCAGCATTTCCGACATCAAAAACATGAAGTAATTCTTTTTCATATCCAGGATACACAGGAACTGGATTTCAACTTTAAAACCGAAACTGAATTCATAGATTCAGAAACTGGTGAAAAGATCACCGTGAATCCCTGGCAGATCAGAAAGGATTACCAGAAAGCCTATAAAGAAAATTCCGAATTCCTGAAACGCAAATGCCATGAATCCTTTATTGAATACAATCCCATTACTACCGAAACCAGCTTCGATAAGATTTTACTGAATTATCTGATCAAAAGAACGAAGTTGATGTAACGTAAACATCCTGTTTGTGATGAACAGCGATCAACTCGACCGAAGAAATAAAAAACCTTCTGAGAAATGAAACTCTCGGAAGGTTTAATTGTAAACTGAATTAATCTATTCTACTTCATTAAAATACATTTTCTGTTGGAGATATTTCTGCCATTTACCTGCAGGCGAATTAAATAAATTCCGGAAGACTGGTTTTTGTCATTTGAATCGACTCCTGACCAAATAACGGTATGTTCACCAGCGGTTTGCTTTGAATTTACTAATGTCATCACAAGCTGTCCTTTTACATTGTAGATATTAATTTCTAATTCTGCATCTTCTGCCAGAGAATAGCTAATGGTTGTTTCCGGGTTAAATGGATTAGGATAAACTGAACTAATTTCTGAAATTGCTGGTATTATCAGATCATCGTTTGTACCTACGCCTGTTTTAACGAGAATGTTGGAAAAAGCTGCATCTGAAACTATTCCTGCGGTATAGTTAGCTACAATTGAGTATTGATAAGTCTGGTTTGGTAAAGCAGCCCAACCATTATCAATATATACAGTATCGGTATAGTTTTCTTCCAATAGATTCCAACCCGAGGGATTTGAATTGTAAACCTCCAAAAAACGGTAGATCGTGTAAGATTCCAGATCTCTATTTAAAACAAATGGCACATCCCAGGTTAAGCTGATTTCCGTATTGGCAAGATTTTGCACACCAACCACATTTTCAGCTGGAAAGGCTAATTCGTTCAATACGATAGTTCCCAAGTCTATATCATTTTCCATAACTTCCACTTCTTGAATATAATTCTCAAAGCCATATTTTTGAATAACTAAGTTATAAACTTCACTTATATAAACTTCAGGAAATATGAAATCTCCATTATCATCAGATTGAGTTTGATAGTGTTCAAAACCACTAAGATTCAGCACTGCATTGGGTAAACCAGTGCTCTGATCATCACTTGCTACGATATGACCTGTAATTTGCACTGTGGGAATTGCATCGAGATAAAAATCTAGAGTTGTAGTTTCATCCGTAATTATTGTTCCAGATTGTGTATTTGAATTGTAACCCGGTTTGCTGGCAGTAAAATTATAGGTTCCTTGCAATACATTGCCAAATTGGTAAAATCCCGATCCATTGCTGTAGGTTTGAATGCCATATTGCTCTAGTATAATATTAGCCGTAGAAATTAAGCCACCATCACTATCATAAATATTTCCTACTAAATTTCCCAACTCAGTTAATTCCATATAGAACGTAGTATTGGGAAAGCGGCTGAATACATAACTAGTATTTGGAGCAGTAGGTGGACTACTAGGATTAAGTGGATTATTACTTCCTGCTGCTCTGGTTCTGTTGGGATGATTTGTATCATAGGTTTCCAAAAATTCGTC
>QMNP01000073.1 GCA_003647825.1 Candidatus Cloacimonadota bacterium | reverse complement strand
TTCCCCTTGGCTTTTTCCACGGGATATTTTTCAGCGTTTTTCAGAATTTTATCGTTAGCAGCTTTAATCGGATCAATGTTCAGTTCATCACATAAACGCAATAAATAAACCAAAGTATCACCGATCTCGTCTTTAACTTCATTAAAGGTTTCAGCGTCCAGGTCTCTACTTTCTTCGGTTGTTTTCCACTGAAAGTGTTCCATGATCTCTGCTGCCTCTATACTGAGCGCCATCGAAAGGTTTTTAGGTGTGTGAAATTGTTTATACTAATTATCAGGTAACAATTACAGTTTTTTCATCCAAAACCCTTAAAACCTTTTCTTAATAATTTGATTATTCCTGCCAAAAATTGCTTTTCTTTGATTTGATTGACACAAACTCTGGAAATTATTTTCCTGAAAAAGTAGAAAATTATAGGAGGTATAATGTCGAGATGGGAAAATATTGAGTCGTTATTGGCAATGTCCACTGAATTAAAGGATCATGATAAATTTTTGGAGATGTTCACTACACCAAAGAATTATCTTCCACAGACAGAACAGGAAAAGATTGAATTTGAAGAATTTTCGCTGGTAGCAAGCAGCATGGCAATTTTAATCCATATTGCTCTGGCAGATTCGGTATTGAAAGGCGAAGAGCGAGAACAAGTTGTTTCAGATCTAATCTATCAACTGGAACAGCGACCTTATGAATTCAGCAAGTTATCTGAAAAATTTGGAAAAAATGAAAGAGAGATCATCTCTAAATTGTTCGATAAACTCGCCAACGACTATTTAGAAGGCTTGGTAGATCTGGATAAGATCATCGACACGATCTGTATGATCTATCAGAATAATATGGAGAAGAAATTTTATATTATCCGTCTTTGCTATTTTTGTGCTTTTTCCGATTACGACTTCGATGATGCCGAACGTACTGCCATCAAAGATATTGCAGCCAAACTAAATGTTTCTACCGAAGATATGAACCGGATAGAAAATGAAGTTAGAAACGAAGTGATTGATGTGAGATAATAAGTTCGAAAAAAGTACTTTCTCTTTTCCGAAAAAGAAAAAAGAAATAGCCGTCAGTATAGTTCCACATAAAAAGAAACAAAGATTTCAGCTTGACAATACAGGATGAAAGAAGAGAAGTTCAATTCGCTCACAAAGAATGAAAATCAATAATCATCGTGAGCCTGATTATCTATCGGAGAGATAAATAATTTTAGGAGATCTTATGAAAAAGCTGATTGCAGTTATAATGCTGCTTAGCAGTTTTATATTGAACGCCGCAAAAGAAGAAACGGTTGTTTATAAAGTTGTCGTAATACCATTTCAATCGATGGGTATTGATGATATTACCATGAAAACTGCCGAATCTTTGCTTAAAAATGAAATAGAACAAATAGCAAATCTGCAGGTAATTTCTACCACACAAACATTAAAAGCTATGGACAATGGCCAGGTTACAGAAGTGGAAGATGCTGTAAAAGTAGGAAACGAACTGCTGGCAGATCTGGTGCTGATTACCAGTCTGAACAAATTGGGAGAAAAAGTAATAATTCAATACATTGTGGTGGATGTTTATCGTGAAGTTTCCATTTTGGCAGATAACGTAACAGCTCAGTCCATTGAGAACCTTGATATGATAATGAAACGGATCGCCATGAGCATTCGAGATGGTAAAACTATGGATGAAACGTTGGAAGTTGGAACCATCACCGAAACGGAATCAAAAGTTTCCAAAAGACGTCAAGGCTTGAAATACTTTGGATTTTCCTTTGGCTATCTTTTTCCAATGAACGGTTTCGATGGAGATCGAGAAAGGATATTTACCTGTGATACTCGTACCGGTTTTGAAATGGATAATAATATGACTGTGGGATTGCAACTGGCTATTCGCAACGGTTTTGCCACCAATATCTATACTCATTATCTTTTTTCGAAATCAGATTTCTGTCCATACGCAGGAGGTGCGTTAGGCTTTCACTGGGTTCTGCATGGCGGTGGAAATCATAAACGAGGAGACGGCATGGAATTGATCGCCAGCACAGGATTGAGAGCTTTCAGAACCTATAATTTCCAGGTTCTGCTCAATCTGGATTATTCCATAACCATGAATGACTATGATGATCGTTCGCTGGTATTTACGATTGGATTAATGAAGTAGTATTTTTTCTAGCATCCAAGCCCTGCGTAAATCCTGCTTTGTATAAAAATAAAAGCTGCGAAGACAAACTTCGCAGCCAGTTATTTTTATTTTCTTGTTCCAGGTTAAATCTGGGAATATGCTATTTATCCACTAATTGCTAATTCTTTGATCAGAACCGAAGCAGCACCATATGAGCTCATATTGAATTTAAAGTTATCAGCGATCATTTCCACATCATTCAGCATCTGCAGGAAGTTTCCAGAAACAGTGAATTGTTTCAGAGAGTGTTTTCGTTCTCCATTTTCATAGAGGAATCCTTCACCGGAAAGTGAGAAGTCTCCGGAAATTGGATTTGCCCCCGAATGCATTCCCTGCAAGGCAACTATTTCTATAACTTTATCTTTAGCAGCCAGTAATTCACTTTCTTTGTGAGTTCCCGGTTTTAGAATAAAATTAGATGTAGCGATGTTCAAACTGCCTTTGTAACTTCTACTGCCATTTCCTGTAGATTTCACTCCATCTTTAAGTGCTGTCTGGGTATTATGCAGGAAAGATTTCAACTTCCCATTTTCGATGAGTACAGTAGATTGAGAAGAATAACCTTCACTATCGAATCTGCGGGAAGAAATTCCTTTTGGATGCAAGGCATCATCTAAAATCGATACTTTTTCATTGGCTACCATCTGCCCCATTTTTCCAACCAGCATACTACGGCCTTCCTGCACAGCTTTGGCACTGAACACACCAGAAAAAGTTGAAAGCATTGTAGCCATCATTTCATTGTTGAATACAACCGGATAGGAACCGGACGTCACTTCTTCTCCACCTAGTAATGCAGCACTTTTCTCCACACTTTTTTCTGCCATTTTTTTAGCATCGAATTTACTGAAATCACGTCCAACATTAAATTCTACTCCCATTCTCTTATCATCATCCAATTGAGTAAGAGCTCCCACATAACTGAAGGCAGAATTTTGTTTTTCTTCTTTATCCAGACCTTTACTATTGGCAATTTTCACATATCCGGTAGAATCACCATACACAGCATAGGGAACGTTGAAAACACGCTTATCAGCTGCTTTGGCATACTTTTCCAGATCTTTGGCAAAGCTGATCTTATCTTTTACATCAACCTCGTTCAGCTTTTCATCATACATCTTCAATTCTACATCGATATCAGGATGATTTTCCATGATCGCAACTTCATCATCTTCAGTATATTTAGCATTTTCAAGAGCTTCATCTACGATCAATTTGAAAGCTTCTTCATCAAATTTTTCCGTATAGGCATATCCGGTCTTTCCGTCTTTGATCACACGCACACTCAATCCTTTGGAATCGGCATAACTGAATGATTCAATGTTTTGCTCATTGATCCTGATAGAAAAGGAGTTTCCAGCTGAAAGCAGGATCTCGATATCATCTGTTTTATCTTTGGCATAGTCGAATATTATTTTAAATTCATTTTTATACATTATTCCTCCTACTTCCTGCCACCGACAAGAATCTCGTCAATCTTTATTGCGGGTTGACCCACGTTAGTCGGAATGCTGCCGCTAACAGAACCGCACATTCCCTGTGCCTGTTCCAGGTTGTTGCCGATCATACTGATCTTCATAAGTGCATCTGCCCCATTCCCTATAAGTGTAGCTCCACGGACAGGTTCAGCGATCTTTCCGTTGCGGATTATATAGCCTTCACTAACTGCAAAGTTAAAGTTTCCGGTTCCCGGCATTACAGATCCACCACCCATTTTCTTAGCATAAATTCCATAATCTACCGATGATATAATGTCCTCCAATTTGTTGGTTCCGTTGGCAATATAGGTATTTCTCATACGAGAAGCCGGTGCAAATTTATAAGATTGGCGACGACCGCTTCCAGTTCGGGCATAACCTGTTTTGATACTGCCCATTTTATCTACCATATAAGATTTTAAAATTCCATCTTGGATTAAAATTGTTTTCTGAGTCGGCATTCCTTCATCATCAATGTTTTCACTTCCCCATGCATTGGGAAGTGTGCCGTCATCAAGTGCTGTAACAACCGGATTAGCAATTTGCTGATCCATCTTACCGCAAAAAACTGAAGCACCTTTGGCAATTGCTGTTGTTTCCAGGGAATGGCCACAGGCTTCATGAAAGATAACTCCACCAAAACCATTATCGATCACAACCGGAAATTTTCCACTTGGTGCATAATCTGCTTTCAGCATTATAGCTGCGATCTTTGCAGTTTGTTCTCCAAGTTCTACAGGATTTAAGCTATTAATAAATTCATAACCTATATGACCACCCGGGCCAACACCGGCAGATTGTTTTTCGTTTCCACTTGAAGCAATTGACGTAACTCCAACCCGCGTATAATTCCTGCTGTCTTCAGCCCACAAGCCTTCACTATTGGCGATCATGACTTTTTGTATTCTTTCAGTAAAATTGATATCTACTTGCGAGATATTATCGTTATAATTTCTGGAGGCAGCATTTACTTTGCGCATAAAATCTATTTTATCACTTTTTGCTACTGTATTATTTGGAATTGAAATCGGATGAATATTTTCGAATTCCATCTTGGTAAGATCAATTGGTTTGATAATATTATTGCCTTTAGCAGCTTTACTTACAGCTTCTGCAGCTGAAAGCAGTGATTTCTCACTAAGATCATTTGTATAAGCATAAATGGCCGTTTCTCCATAAAATACTCTAACTCCTGCACCGTAATCTTTTCCAATGACATTTTGTTTGGTCTTGCCATCGTTAAATTGAATGCGGGAATTGTAGGTGTCTTCTACAAATATTTCTGCAAAATCCGCTCCATTGGAAAGAGCTTTATCGATGACTTTTTCGACAAGCTTTTTATCTAACATCTATCCTCCTGTTGTCTTAAATTATTTTTTTGTTTTAAGAATTTATAAAAGGCTGAGGTGTCAAGTAGAACTATATAAAGTATTTATTTACCAGTATTAATCTACAGTAACAATAAAAAATCTTTTAGCATCGAAATTATTAGATAGTGTTACTTCATTATCATTTGTCACTGTTGTCTCCAGCGTCCAGCTTTCTCCTGGAAAATCTGCTGCGGAATCTGCGCTGGAATAGATCTTATATTCAAAGCCTTCGTTATCCCAGCTTATCCTGATCTCTGTATTGTTATTCAGAAGTTCTATCTGTATATTTTCCGGAGCATCTAATTGTGGAAATACTGCTCTGAAGGCATTTAATTTTCCATATCCAAATCGTTTATTCGGTTCGGTTCCATATGCCGCTGTATGTGTATCAGTAAAGGCGTAATCGGTAAGCTGACTGCGAGCTTGTTCCGGTGTTATACTGGGAAATCTCTGAAGTATCAAAGCCAGTGCTCCTGCAGCGTGCGGTGCAGCCCCGCTTGTTCCACCCAAAGACGAATAAGAATTTGTAGATAAATTATCTGCCGTATAAGCATATGTAGGTGCAGAGATCTCAGGTTTTTGTCGGCTATCAAACGTTAAACCGGCACTCGATCCGCTGTAGATGCTGCCGCTGGTTTTGCTATGTCCTGCCACACTGATACAATCCTGACCGGAAGAATAAATATTCAATGTTATGTCGGATGTATTGAAAGTAGTGAAATGGGCTGTGATATTTTTTTCATATATCCAGGAACTCCAATTTCCACCTTCATCATCATAACCTGCATCCGGAACACTCAAAGCAATTGTCCAATTGTCGCCAACCGAAACAACTCCAACTTCATCTGTTACAACTACTTCCACACTGGCATCATCATTGTGGTAGATTATAAGCTTTCCATAAGCAGTATCAAAGCTCTCATCGTCATCCAGCACCGTTGTTTCATAACTGTTCGATCCTGGATCTGTAACTGTAATATCAAAGTTATCTCCCTGTTTAAAGAAGAAAACAATATCGACCAGATCATCAAAAGGTTCACTGCCGCTATTTGTGTAGTTATCAATTGTAAAATTAATACCATTTGTAGGACTGCCAAAAATAGTTGTTCCTAATGCATGATCGGTTGTTGTATAATAATTTCCACAGGCAACAGCTGCCAGGCGTCCTTTTTCACAAAAACTATTAAAAGCTTGTGATACTGGATCACTACCATCAGCGAAGCCATATCTTGTTCCACCACTATAACTAATAACAATTGGTCGATTCAGTTCATTTGCTTTATTCTGAAAATAGGCAATTGCATTTATGGTTCCTGTATCATCCCAGATCTTGTGCACGTATATTATATCTGCACCCGGAGCCATTCCCATTCTGGGATTTCCTGTTCCACTGGCAGAACCATCTCCAACTGCAATACCTGTGCAGCCAGTTCCGTGACTGCCGCTGTTTATCAAAGGACCATTATCTGCCATCAGATCTGCTTTTGCATATTCGCTGCCAAAATCAAAACCTGTGGGATGGGTTCCGCTGTCATCCTGCTGATTCCAGATATATAACACTCGCAAGTCATCCGTGTTCCATCCTGTTGTATGGAAATCTTCATGTTTCCAGTTCAAGGGATAATAATCCAGAATTCCCACAATAACACCAGTTCCATCTATTCCTGCAGCTTGAACTGCATCAGCATTGCAGCCAGTGTAATTATCTCCAGACATCAAATCACTGGTAGATTCATCCAGAAGCGGTTTATCCGGTTTGGCCGAGTAAATCGTTAAATCTGTTATCTCCTGGAGTTTTGCGAAATCTTCCAAGTTAATCTTTGCGGTTGTGAATTCATCCATTTGGGATAATATCCTGCATCCAGATTCTGCCAGTTGCTCTGCATCAATATTGCCTTTCAGGATTATTGGAATATAATCCTGATCATTGTATTCCAATTGTAAATATAACGGTATTGAAAATAAGAAATTAGCTTTTAGCGGAATTAATATAAATATGAATAACAAGAAAATTTGTTTCATTTTAACCTCTTTACCTTTATATAGCATGAGACTTCTGCATAATACAAACTTTGTCTTTGCGAAGCATCTATCAGAGAGTTTCTGCTGAAGCAATCTATATTGCTAATTGAATACTATTTATAGAGATTGCTTCGTAAGCAACAGCGAGAAGCAAACTCGCAAAGACACACTTTTTTTCTTTT
>QMNP01000072.1 GCA_003647825.1 Candidatus Cloacimonadota bacterium | reverse complement strand
AGATAATCTGCTATCTGGCCGGCAATAGCATCTTCCATCAAGCCTTCTTCCTCGCTTTTGGTCACCATCACCACCGGTATGGTAGGATTAGTTCGCTTGATCTCTTTCAGAGTAGTAAGGCCATCCATACCAGGCATCATTTCATCTAGAAGAATCAGGTCAAATTTCTCATGTAAAGCTATATCAATAGCATCTGCCCCATTCGATACAGTTTTTACAGTGTAACCTCTTTCGCTCAGGAAAAGGACAAAAGGTTTCAGATGTTCAACTTCATCATCAACCCATAAAATTCTTAATTGCTGCATATTTTCGCTCCTTTGATTATTTCAAATATTGAAAAACCAAATCTCAATCAGCGATATTTCCTCCACTAACCTAACATTCCGTCTAAATCCCCTTTGTAAGAGGGACACAGTGGTTTTGTTTTTTCACAATATTTTCTCACGAAGAATCTTGAGTGTTTTAGACTCTTCGTCGTCTGCCTTTGAAAGTTCATCCTCAGAGAGACATGATAATCCAAATTCCCAAAAAATCACTCCGTCTTTCTGAGAGACTCTTCCTGCTTCTCCCTCGAAGAATCTGGAGTGTTTTAGACTCTTCGTTCAAAGCCTTTGTAAGTTCATCCTCAGAGAGACATTCAATTCTTTCACGTTATTCTCCGGTATCCCTCGCCTGTAAAGTGTCGGCTTCCGCAGAAGACGATCACCAATTCTTTCACTTTTCTATGAGGAGAGGGACTGAGGGTGAGATCAATTTACTAAACATCCCCAGTTTCTTCAAACTTTCTCTGGCGAGTACGGATCTCATTTCGAACTTCGTCCATATCTGCATCCTGAAAATAAAGGGCAAGTTTAAAATTCAATTCTTTACGGCTGCAATTGAAAAAAGTAACCATTCTTTCCAGGTATTGATCTATAAAGACATCTTTCAGATTCTTATCTTTCTCTTTATTGCGATCGCGAATTTCTTTGATCTCTTCCCGAAGCTCAGTAGTTGGTAATTCTTCTGCTTTCTTTATCCATTCTTCTGTTTCTTCGTAACTGGAATCTTTCAACATTGGCTTTATCATATTTAGTTTATCAAGTCCAATATCTTTCACTGAAGCCTCATCAATATCAAGTTCTTCAATAAATAATTCATACGTTCCGATCAATCGTGCAGCAAAAGTACTGCTCAGATTAAATTCTTTTTCCACAAATTCTTTAAATGTTTTAAATCCTTTGAATTTGAATAATTTTGTCCTTTTAATCTCAGAAAGTAACTGCCCTAAAGTTACAAAATTATCTTCCAAAGATTTCTTTAAATTGTTAACTGCTTGAATTTTTTCTTCTGCACTCATCTCATTTGAGTTATTAAAATTATCGTACATATTCTCGTCTTACCTTATTCTTTATTATTTGATTTATTAAAATATAACCAACTACAAATCCCAGAATATTATAAATCAGGTCCCATGGATTGAACGTTCTACCTGGAATAAATAACTGAATTATCTCTGTAATTACTGCATATATAATTAAAATTGAAATTTTATTTATATATTTTGGAAGATCTTTCTTTGGGCTTAATACATACAGAAAACCCAAAATAAAAAAAACTCCAAAATGTTCGAGGTAGTCCAGCCGGAAGGGAGTTCCACCAATTTCGATTTTTGTTTCCTGGTTCATTGGAATAATTGATAAAATTACAATTACAATCATCCAAAGAATTAGTAATAAATTTATCGTTCTATTGTTATTTTTTATCATTATTTATTGGTTTGTATATATGTTGTTCAGCAGGAAAGTTTCCTTTTTTTACATCGTCATAGAATTCTTTAATGCTATTGGTTATATTTTCTGCAAGTCTTGTATAAACTTTAAGAAATTTTGGTTCGATATCAGACATGCCGAGAATATCATGATAAACCAGAACCTGGCCGTCTGTATATCTTCCAGCTCCGATCCCAATGGTAGGAATTATCAGCATTTCAGAGATTTCTTTACCAAGTTGTTCTGGAATTCCTTCCAAAACCAGCATAAATGCACCTGCATTCTGAACCGCTAAAGCTTGTTCTTTTAAAATTTCGAAATCCTTCTTACTCTTCCCTTGAATGGCATAACCACCCAAAGCATGGATCGATTGAGGAGTGAGTCCCAGATGAGCTACAACCGGAATTTCACAATTTCTAATTGCCTTGATCATTTCAATTCTTGAGGAAGTTCCGCCTTCCAGTTTTACGGCATTTGCACCGCCTTCGGTAATGAAACGAGCTGCATTTTTGATAGTTTCTGTTGTATTCACATGATACGACATGAACGGCATATCACCTACGATAAATGAATCTGGTGCACCACGACGAGTAGCACGAGTGTGATAGATCATATCATCCATTGTTACTTGAAGAGTGTCGTGATAACCTTGAACGACCATACCCAGGCTGTCTCCCACCAATATAATATCAATTCCGGCAGCTTCGGTATATTTGGCAGAGGGATAATCGTACGCTGTAAGCATAACGATCCTTTCGCCATCTTTTTTCATCTTTTTATAGGTTTTAATAGAATTCATGGAAGCTCCTACACATCATTTTCTAATTCTCAAATCCGTTACGAGATAAGAATCAGTTTTTTGTAGTGGTCGATCATTGGTCGACCTTTTTCCTGACAGTCCGATGGATTATCATTATATATCACTCCGTCTTTCTGAGAGATTCTACTTACTCATCTAACGAAAAATCTAGAATGTTTTGATTTTCAACTTTACTTTAATAGACTCTTCGTCAAATGTCTTTGCAATCTCGAAAGCTTTCGGGACTCAGAGAGACATTGGTTTTTCATTTCTTTGCACCCAAATACCGATCCCGTTCACTATAAATACAACCACAATATTGCTGACGATACATTTCTCGTTCTTTAGAAAGCTTAATTCCCTCTTTCCAAAACCTTCGAAAATCTTCATAATAGAATTCCACACCATACTCTTTAGCCAACGATTCTCCAATCTCCCTGATCAGATCATGCTTCTGAAATTTACTATAAAGTAAGGTGGTTGTGAAGAAATCAAAATTACCTTTTTTGGCAATGATAGCAGTATACTTCAATCTATCATAATAACACATTCGACAGCGGTCATTTTCTCTGAATGCTGCCTTACGCAGAAAATCATCCAGGTTGTAATCATCTTTCAGGATCAGTGGGATATTTTCATCTTCACAAAACTGTTGAGCTGTCTGCAAACGTTTCTTATATTCCTGGTAAGGATGAATATTGGGATTGAACCAGAAGGCATGCAGATCAAATCCCTTTTCTTTAAGATGCTGAGAAGGTGCTGCAAAACACGGCGCACAGCATACATGAACAAGTAATTTACTCATTAAATTATCTTAGAATTCCTTAAGCAAATTTGAAGCTATCACAGATCTCTGAATCTGATTTGTTCCTTCATAGATCTGAGTTATCTTGGCATCACGCATCATTTTCTCTACCGGATATTCTTTCATGTAGCCATAACCACCTAAAATTTGAACTGCATCAGTAGTAACTTTCATAGCAACATCAGAAGCAAAAACTTTGCACATGGCAGATTCTTTGGCGTATCTTTTAACTCCTGAATCGATCATGCGAGCTGTGGCGTAAACTAAGGCTCGTGCCGCTTCAATTTGTGTGGCCATATCGGCTAACATGAATTGTACACCCTGAAAAGAAGAGATCGGTTTATTAAACTGGGTTCTTTCTTTGGAATACCTGGCAGCTTCTTCATAAGCTCCCTGAGCTATTCCAACAGCCTGTGCAGCAACCATTGGACGAGATTTATCAAGTGTTTTCATGGCGATCATAAAGCCATTCCCTTCACGGCCAATCAAATTTTCTTTGGGAACAACTACATTATCAAAAACTAATTCTCTTGTAGCAGATCCGCGAATTCCCAATTTATCTTCTTTTTTACCGAAAGTAAATCCTTCCGTTCCCTTTTCCACAATAAAACATGATGCCCCACGAGCACCTTTGGATTTATCGGTCAGGGCAAAAACAGTATAAATTTCTGCTTCTCCACCATTGGTGATCCACTGTTTTGTACCATTCAAGATATAGTTATCACCATCTTTTACGGCGGTTGTTTCCACACCACCGGCATCTGAACCGGCATTCGCTTCGGTAAGAGCAAAAGCAGCCAATCTGTCACCATTGGCGATCTGCGGTAAATACTTCTGTTTCTGTTCTTCACTGCCAGCAATTAAAATGGGATACATTCCTAAGCCGGAACCACCTAAAGATAAGCCGATTCCACCGCATACTCGACTCAATTCCTCAGTAATAATGGCTATATCCATCACACTGCCGCTGATCCCATCATATTCTTCGGGAACCAAAACAGCAAACAGATCTGTTTGTTTAAAAACTTCTACAATCTCCCAGGGAAAGGAATTCTCTTCATCATATTTTGCTCGAACAGGCTTGATCTTTTCCTCTGCAACCTTTCGAGCTATTTCTTTAATCTCTAATTGTTCTTCTGTTAAGAAATAATCCATCATTCCTCCAAATATTCATTTCACTTCTTAATGTCCGTTTTTTCCGTCAAGCAAAACCAGCAAAGATATTGATATTACTGATTTTAATTGAGCCAAGCTCATTTTTTTTGAGATGGTTTATAAGTCAATTTATTAATCAGAAGCGACAGAAAATGGTATTGACTTGACAAATTATGATATTATATTTGAGAAAAATGAAAAAATTTAAGGAGAGTTCAACAAATGAAAAAATTGTATGTAACTTTAATATTGGTTTTGATAGCTTTGCAGTTAATATTTGCAATATCAAACCCAGAAGAAATTGCGAATGAAATAATAAAGGCTTATCAGAATTCAGATGAAGACTTATTAAAAAAACATGCCAGCGGAATGTTGATTCCTGCTATTAATGAAACCCTCTTTTCTGATCCAGAAGTTATCAAGATAAAAACCATGCTGGAAAACTGGAATGGGAAAATTATTGAAACCCGTTATGCAGCTGAGGAGATGGCAGGAAAGATCGTTTTGAGCAGTGTAGTTTATTTCATGGATTGCCCTGCTGAGAATGGTTTAGGTGTTGTAATATTAAGCAGTGTGGATAATTCGGATTGGAAGGCAATTGGATTTGGTATTACAATTATTGAATCAAGTGAGTTTGAAAAATTTTCCTTACAAATGCCCGATCCAATAAACATTGAAACTAAGAAAGAATATAAGAAATTTACAATTGAAATGGCTACTGGAGAGATTATTAAAAATCCATCTATTGAACAACTTGAAGAACTGCTTGCAAGCCTGGATGATGATAATTTTTTTCTTTCTCTTTCCCATGAAGATGGTTTTATTCAGACAGCATATTCGGAAAATGGATTCACTATTGAGTACAGCAATTCGGATGGGTATTTTGTAGCTTCTGAACTTTTTGATCTGGAAAAAGTAGTGCAAGTTTTCTCAAAATACATGAATGAAGAAAAAGACTGGAAAACAAACATAGATTGGGAATAAGTATCACTTTCCCAAAATATGAATAATCTGTAAGAAGAACTCGCTCAACGCAGAAAGCTGCAAGCAGATAACAGCCGTGAAAGCAGTGCTGAAAAAGCTCAACGTGATAACACAGAATGGCTGACCAATTTCATTTGGGGAACGCTCATCTGGCTTATTTCATTTTCAATCCTTTCACTTCAACAAAAGAGTTTTCGACTGATTATTCTTATTGTTATTGTAGATATAGCTCTTAATAGCTTTGGTAAAGTCTATGATATTGACCCTGAGCAGCTATTGAAAATCAGGCTTACAGTTATTTATGTAGTAATTATTTTTGTATTGATGATAGTGGCGTGATGTATGAAGAACGGATTTTCCATTCCATAAATTTCCTCATACTCACATAACGTTTATTAACTTTTTTATAGCAGATTAATCCATCAAAAACTAAAGGACTACAAAAAAAATCCTTGCCCAATTGAAGCATCACTAATTTTTCAAACATGTGTTTAAAATAAGTGTTTAAAATTTTAATAAAGGAGATGGATATGAGCAGTGATGAAATTAAACAAAAGATCATCATAACAGCTATAGAGTGTATCGAAAGCGAAGGATTTCAGAATGTGACTGTGCGTAAAATTGCAGATCGGGCTGGCGTGAATGTGGCAGCCATAAACTATCATTTCGGTTCCAAAGAACAGCTTCTGCAAATCGCCATGAACGCTACTTTGAATGAAAGCTTTGTAAATAATATCAATGACTACGAAGAGATGTGGCAGTCTAACACAAAACAAGCATTACAACTCTTTTTAGAAGATACTATGGAAGGTGCGATCAACTATCCCAATCTTACCAAGGCTCACTTATCAGATGCTTTCAATAACAACAATTTCAGCACTAATTCTGTACAGAGGATAAATGAATTTCTTACTGATTTGCATGAACTGATCAAAAACATATTATATTCTAATAATGAAATGGAAAGTAAACTAGCAGTTATGCAATTGTTTTCTGTCTTTATGATGACCAGTATGATGACAGGTTTATTCGATCAATTTCTGGGAATAGATTTAAAAACAGCAGAAAATCAAAAGTTGTTTATAGAAGTTTTATTAAAGAATTATTTGAAGAGTTCTTCATAATGGTTTTTAATTCTAACTTATTTCACTTTCCAAAATGAAAAAACTTACGTACTCCTTCTCCTCGATAGGAGAAGGCTGGGATGAGGTCGAAAATGTTCAGGAAAAAGCATTATTTACCCCTCTCCGGCAGCTGCCGGATTTCCCCTCACAGGGGAGATGATTTGGAAATCCCGATGCAGAGCATCGAAGAATTCTTAGATTAAATGATAAAATAAAAAGGAAGAAAAAATGAAGAAAAAACTGATTATTGTTATAGGAATCCTAATAATGATTTCTACCCTATTTTCAAAGGGAACTCAAACAGGAAACCTGATGGGTCGTGTAATAGATGCAGAAACCAGCTACCCGCTTTCCAACGTAACTGTAATCGTAAAAGACTTGGAGCAGGGTGTTTATTCCAATGAGAAAGGGCAATATAAAATCATGAATTTGCCGGTAGGGAGTTATACTATTGTTTTTCAGATCATTGGCTCTCAACCTCAGATAAAATCTGATGTTATCATAAGATCAAATCGAACAACATTTATCAACGGAGAATTAAAAAGAGCTGCTATTCAGATAGAAGGAATAACGGTAGAAACAGATTACTTTGCCAAAACAGAAGAGCAGGCTACGGGAGTAATCAGTTTTTCCAATGAAGAAATTCGCCGT
>QMNP01000071.1 GCA_003647825.1 Candidatus Cloacimonadota bacterium | reverse complement strand
TGCTGCGATATTCCAGTTCAAATAGAAAAATAAAAAGTAAGGATAATAAATGAAAATAGGAATTATTGGCCTGCAGAATTCAGGAAAAACCACGATCTTCAATGCACTTACAGGTCAGGATATTGAGGTAACATCATACTCCTCTGCAAAAACAGAACCCAATTTGGGAATTGTTGATGTTATTGATGAAAGAGTAACCAGATTATCGGAAATGTATGAACCCAAAAAAACAATCTATGCCAACATTGAATACATCGATTTTGTGGGATTAACAGGTAGCGGCAACAGGAAAGATGCGATTCCAGCTAATGTGCTTGCCCTGGCAAAAACTACAGATGCCCTGGCTTTAGTTGTTAGAAATTTCAATGACACAGAAGTGATCGGAGATATCGATCCGCTTTCCGATATTGATTCCATCGAATCGGAATTGATAATTTCAGATTTGATCATTGCTGAAAATAGATTAGGAAAAATTGAACTCAGTAAAAAAAGAGGGATCAAAGATGCTGCACTAATGATCGAAGAAAAAGCATTAATTAAGATCATAGATCAGCTGAATTCCGACAAATCTCTGCGTGATCTTGAGCTGAGCAGCGAAGAAGAAAAAGCAGTGCGCGGATTTCAATTCATCAGTCAGAAGCCACTTCTAATAATTCTCAATTCCGATGAGGATAATTTCGGTGCGAACGAAGAATTATTAAATCAAATTTCAGAAAAATACAAAGTAATTGAATTTGCCGGCAACTTTGAAATGGAATTAAGCAAATTACCTCCCGAAGAAGCTGCAGAATTTATGGAAGATATGAATATTGCTGAGTCAGCTCGAGACAGATTAACCAAATTTTCTTATGAAATTCTGGGTTATCTCAGTTTCTTTACAGTTGGTAAAGATGAAGTGCGAGCCTGGACGATAACCAAAGGACAAAATGCAGTAGAAGCTGCTGGAAAGATCCATTCCGATCTGGCTCGGGGTTTCATTCGGGCTGAATGTTTTTCTTATGATGATCTGATGGAAACAGGCAGTGAAAAAGCAATTAAAGAAAAAGGTCACTTCCGTCTGGAAGGAAAAAATTATATTGTCAAAGATGGAGATATTCTCAACATTCGCTTCAGCGTTTGATAACGCCAATTTCATAAAAAAAAGGATTATATGGCAAAAGCAAAAGAAGAAAAAAAAAAGAAGGAAGTAACAAACATCGTTGAGGAAAGAAAAGCTACGATCTGGCAAATGGTAGTTGGAGTAATAATACTTCTGGTATCAATCTTGTTTCTTATAGCGGTAATGGGGGACACCACCCAGTTAATTTTCGATTATAAAATACTGCATGAGACTGGACTCTCGTTTTTCAGGATCATTAAATTAGATTTCCCGCCGGTCAGCAATCCTATCGGGCCTTTTGGTGTATTTTTTGGTTATTGGCTCATTCTGATTTTTGGTAAATTCTTTTCAGTTTCCTTGCTTTTGGGAACCACAATGCTGGCTTTTCTCAGTGTATTCTTTAGGCAGGAAAAGCACCCGTTCCAAAAGACGATCTTATTCTTGATATTTGCGTTTTTCCTTAATCTGGATCTATTTGTAATAAATCCTAACAGCCAGAATTATGCTGGTATTGTGCCCTGGATGATCTTTCAGTTCTTTCAAAGAATTTTTCATGATGTAGGAACGATCATCATTTGCTCGGTTGTTGTTGTTACTTGTCTTTTATTTATCTTCGAAGTACAAAATGTAATAAAATTCTTTGCTGCTTTTGGGAAGGGGATATTAAAAACTATTGCATTTATAGCGGTTAGGGTTTTCAAAATTTTCAGATTTATTGGAAGATCGATCGTCAAACTCTTTAAAAAACGAGAACCAAAAGAGATAAAACCAAAGCCTTCCAAACCCAAAAAAGAAAAGAAAAAAAAGCAAAAGAAAACCAAGGAAGGTCCATTCAATCCTAATATTATCGATCATGCAGCACACGACGAAAATGATCAACCTCTTCCCAAACCACCCAAAATTAAACGTAAACTTACGCAGGATAAAGATCAAGTTCCGGATGAGCCGACCAGAGAATATGAAAAACCGCAGATTGAAGATTTTCTTTCCAGCGTGCAGGCTTCCAAACGAGATCGGGAAGAGATAGAGAAAAACATCAAGAGAGTTAGCCGGATCTTAATGGAAAAACTGGCTGAATTCGGAGTTGATGCTGAAGTGATCAATGTTAATATTGGCCCAATTATCACTCAATACGAAATCAAACCTGCACCTGGTGTAAAGGTAAGTAAATTCCATGCTCTGGCCGATGATCTGGCCTTAGCGATCAAAGCAACCAGCATTAGAATTCAAGCCCCCATTCCCGGGCGTGGACTGGTGGGAATTGAAATTCCCAACGTGTCCCGTGACACAATTTATCTTAAAGACATATTGCTTTCTGATGAAATGAAAAAAATGGATGGCCTGCTTGCTATCGGTTTAGGAAAAGATATTTCGGGGAAACCGGTTGTGGCTGATCTGGCTAAAATGCCGCATTTGCTGATTGCAGGAGCTACTGGATCTGGAAAAAGTGTATGTGTGAATTCAATTATCTGTAGCCTGCTTTTCCGTACAACTCCCGATGAAGTGCGTTTAGTAATGATCGATCCTAAAAGAATTGAACTTTCAGGATATCAGGGAATTCCTCATTTAATTCAAGAAGTTGTAACCGATAACGAAGATGCTTTGGTTGCTCTGAACTGGGCTGTTACAGAAATGGATCAACGTTATGAGCTTTTGCAGCGTTATAAAGTAAAAGATTTGAAAGCTTATAACGTAGAGGTTGAAAAACTGAGAATGCAAGACGATACAATAGAAGATCATAAGAAACCATTTATTATAATAATCGTAGATGAACTTGCCGACCTGATGATGACAGTTGGCCGTGATATTGAACGTCCAATTACACGTTTAGCCCAAATGGCTCGTGCTATTGGAATTCACCTGATCCTGGCTACACAACGTCCATCAATAAAAGTTATCACAGGTGTGATCAAAGCGAATTTCCCATCCAGAATTGCCTTCCAGGTTTCATCTAAAATTGACTCCCGCGTGATTATTGATAGTAATGGAGCAGAAAAATTACTGGGAATGGGAGACAGTCTCTTCCTGCCGCCGGGAACCGGAGAAACAGAAAGAATTCATGGAGCTTTCATTGTGCCAAATGAAATCCACAATTTGATAGATTATCTCAAAGTTCAACCCAAGCCTGAGCAGGAGATCAAGATCATCGAAGATGAAGAAACCATGCTGGGAGAATTTGATTACGATGATGAGTTATTCCCGGAAGCCGCAGTTTGTGTGGTAACGGCAGGACAAGCTTCTGTTTCCATGCTGCAGCGGCACTTTAAAATTGGTTATGCCAGAGCCGGACGGCTGGTGGATATGCTGGAACAGGCAGGAATAATCGGGCCGCATGTCGGCAGTAAATCACGAGAAGTTTTAGCTTCCGAAGAGGATATGAAAATTTATGGCTACCTACCGGATTAGAATTATATTAAGCATTCTGTTCATTTCATTTTCATTTGTTTGGGCAGATCAGGAACTAGAAAACATTTATCAGAATATTGTAGATAAGTATTCCAGAATTAAAACCTATGAAGCAGATTTCGAGCAGGAGAATTCCTGGAAAGAATTAGATAAAACTAAAAATTCCAGCGGAAAAGTCTATTTTGCGAAAAATAATTTTCTTTTGAAATATAGTGATCCGGAAGGGCAGATTCTGCTGATTGAAGATGCAGGAATAACCCTTTATGATAGTGCATCTAACCAGGCAATAATTTCAGATCGTTCCAATGCTGAACTGCGACCGGATAAACTTATTGCGGAATACTGGAATAACTCAATTAAAGAGATAAAATTAAATGATGGTAATTTTCTCATTCTTCAATTCACAACAGCAGACGGAAGTGAGATTCATGTAGGCTTAGAAGATTATCTGGTAACAGATTTCAGGGTTGTAGATAAAGCTGGAAATAGCGTTCTTTACGTTTTTAAAGATGCAGTTATAAATAAGAAATTACCTAAGAAAATTTTTAAAATTGATTTACCGGAAGATGCAAATATCATCGACCAGAGAAGCGAATAATAGAACAATAACAAGGAAATAATTCATGATAGCATTAATAATGGCAGGTGGAATTGGAACACGTTTCTGGCCGCTTAGTAGAGAATCAAATCCCAAACAATTTTTAAATATTTTATCCGATCGCTCCATGATCCAGATGACGGTTGACCGCTTGCTTTCCAAAATAAAAATAGAAGATATTTTCATCGTAACAGCTGCATCTCAGGTGGAACTTACCAAACAACATCTCCCCGATCTTCCGGCCGAAAATATAATCATCGAACCATTCGGTATGAATACAGCACCATGTATTGCGCTCAGCGCATCATATCTGGCTCGTAAATACAATGAATCTGAAAAAATGATAGTTCTGCCGGCTGACCATTTGATCTCTTTAAAAGACGATTTCCTGGCTTCTCTAGAAGTCGGCGAAGAATCAGCAGATCTGGATAATCTGGTTACGTTTGGTATAAAACCGAATTATCCAGCTACAGGATATGGTTATATCGAAGCTGGGCAGAAGATCGATGATCTAAGGTTCAATGTGAAACAGTTCAAAGAAAAACCCGATCTGGAAACAGCAAAGCAGTTTTTGGAAGCCGGAACGTTTTTCTGGAACAGCGGTATGTTCATGTGGAAGATCGAAACTATTCTGCAAGCGTATAATGATTATCTTCCAAAAGTTTCTTCAGTTTTAGAAGAGATAAATACGAAATGGAATAAAGAGGGATTACAGGCAGATTTTAGTGATGAATATGCCAAAATGCCAAGAATACCGGTTGACATTGGAATTATGGAACAGGCCGAAAAGCGGGTTGTAATTCCGGTGGATTATGGCTGGAATGATGTAGGCAGCTGGAAAGCTCTCTACGATGTCTCCGATAAAGATGATAATGGCAATGTATTGCAATGTCAGAACGAGATCATCGATGCTAAAGATAATTACGTTAACACAGATAAATTTGTTTCACTGATTGGAGTTAATAACCTGGTGGTTGTTGAAAGTGACAATGCCATTCTTATAGCAGATAAAGACCACAGCGAAGATGTAAAAAAGATCGTAGAGAAACTGAAGAAAGACGATAAAAAAAATCTGCTGTAGAGACGCAGCACATTGCGTTTAATAACATCGTAGTGTAAGGGTTTGCCTTGGCAAACCCTTACTTGCAAAACTACATAATTCTTGACTTAATATTTTCTCTTTTGGCAGATTGTTTTTTGGAAGAGTTGTTAGATTAATAACTTACTACATCGCTTAATGGAAACGAAGGAGTGCTTTATGAGATGGATTGCTTTTGCTTTTCTTCTTTTTAACTTTGTTTTGCATGCTGAACCTGTAGAATTTGAATTGGAATTTACTATCAATTATGAACCCAATGAAGAATTGGTTTCAAGCGAATTTGTTGATATAGATAATGATAATATAGAAGAATTAATAGTCTACTACACTAATATTGATCAGCAATTATTAGTCGCCAATGTCTACAATAGTAGTGGTGAATTTATCTATTCAAAAAGTTTTCTTTGTAGCGCAGATTATGACTATGGTGCTATAAGTGCTAAAATTATAGTTGAATCTACAGAAATATATTTAGTTTGCTGCCATGAATACAATGGATATCACATTTCTCTATATAATTTTAATAGTGAAGTTTTGCTTGATGAGTTAACTTATCCAACCATTTATCTAAGGAATAGTAATATTGAGTATTTTATCGAAAATAATGATTTATATTGTATAGTTGGTGTAGAATATGATGTTGTTTTTGAGTGCTTGTCTAAAATCCATAAACTTAAAATTGAAAATAATCAACTAATTGATACTATGAGTTTAGATAATTTCGGCTGCGAAGTTTTAGTATTAGATCAGACAGATTACTTTGCCTCTGTTGGACATTATGGATGGGGTGATGAAGGATATTTTAGCGGTTCTTACAAGACATCTATTTGTGATTTTGTTAATTTATCACCTTATATTGAATTTGGAGTATGTGGATATAACATTACTCCAAATTCAACTGGTGGAGTAAGTCAATATATACTCTTACAAAAAAATCATCAAGATACATTTGACCGAATTTTGACATATCAAAGAACTACCCTGAATTATCAGTTTAATTCACAGTTTTTTAAATGTTTTGATCTCCAAAGCGGAGGATTGCTTTGGGAGAGTGAAAGTTGTGAAATTGGCACAGCTCATATAAGTGCTTATACTTCGGTTAAGGTTAATGAAGAAACGTATTATGTAATGTATTTTAAGGGTTATGGGGTGGAAATTAGAGATGTACAAAATGGCGAAATTATTCATAGTCAGACTGCAACAATTTATCCCAATGAAGTGATCTCAAATAATGATCAAGTTTTATATTTTGTGGAGAATGATAACACAAATCATCATCTAAATCTCTATACTCTTTCCGAACCCATAAATGTTTCTGCAAATCATGTTTTACTAACATCTGAAACTCATTTGTCAAACTACCCCAATCCATTCAATCCATCCACAGAGATAAAATTCCAACTAAAAGATATTGATGAAATTGAATCAGCTAAAATAGAAATCTTCAACATCAAAGGTCAGAAAGTAAGAACTTTATCCCCGAGCTTGTGTCATCCTGAGCCCTTCGACAAGCTCAGGACAGGCTCTGTCGAAGGACGAGGGCAGAATACTCAATTCTCAGTTAATTGGAATTCTGCAGACTCCAACAACAAATCTGTAAGTTCTGGAATCTATTTCTACCAATTGAAAGTTGATGATAAAGTGCAAAAATCCAAGAAAATGATGCTGTTGAAATGATCTTTCTCATAGACGCTTTTTTTTCGCATCAATTCACGATAAAACTTTTAAATTACTTTCTTGAATATTAAGCCAATAGCATTATCTCTTCTCAAGATGTGAATTTTGGAGGAAATGAAGTGTGCCGCAATTGACTAAAACCATAAATCTATGAAATGGTGATCACGAAACAAAGCGTTCTGAAATTTTGAAATACTTTCACGATTCATTTGATTTGGAAGAAAAACTTTTTGAAACTTTTAAACGAAATGAAACATATTTTATGCGACTCAATCCTCTTCGTCATCTCCTGATTTTTTATTTTGAAATGAGTTCTGCATAATAGAGTGTTTTTGTGAGAAAAGAAAAAAAGTGTGTCTTTGCGAGTTTGCTTCTCGCTGTTGCTTACGAAGCAATCTCTATAAATAGTAATCAACTAACAATATAGAT